>JAZNTF010000061.1:0-4514 GCA_045591625.1 Candidatus Fimenecus sp. | reverse complement strand
AGAAAAACGAGGTGCTCATTATGCAAAAATCTATTTTAAAAACAATGTCACTCCTTTTATGTACGTCAATGATGGCGATTATTATGTTGCCACAAGCGCGTCTTGCTGCACCCGATTATACTTGCTACATCGGCTCAAACGGTTACAGCACTCTTGCCGAAGCTGTAGAAGCGGCAAATACCGGTGATACCATCTGGATGACAGCGAATGATTCTGTCAGCACTACATTCGATGTTGACAAAAACCTTACCATTGAGCTTGAAGGATACACTCTTGCCAATGCTTGTATGCGTTTTGTCGGTGACATTACCGTAAACATCAATGACCGTGCAGGTACAGCGAAAATCAACACGAATCAGAACAGCGGATTTAAAGTTACAGATTATGAATACGATTCCAGAGTAAGAGCTGCCTTTTATCTTACAGGCGGAGCAAAGGTTATACTCTCCGGAACTACCGGGGGAACTGAAATTTACGGTGGTGCTCAGTGCACAGACGGTCTGACAATTCTTGAAAAAGCAGCTGTAGTTGGTAAAGGATGTAAACTTGTCATAAACGGCGGAAGTATTGTATATTCGGGTTATACCGGTACTGATGGTATTTTCGTTTGCGACACGGGTATATTGACACTAAAGGATATTTTAATTAGACGTTCTTCTTCAAATACAGGAGGAAGCAGTATTTCATATGCAAATGTTCCAACAATAGAAAATCCGCTTACCATAACCAAGGGACATTTCTACGGAGGTATGTGGGTTGAAGGCTCTTCTACCATTAACGGCGTTTACATTTCTCGCGGAACTCTTTCTTTTGATAAAATCGAAAAAGCTCTTCTCTATACTTCTGTCGGTTCCTATATAGATTATGACAAATCGACAAATAGTAACGGATGGGAAATTTTTGTTGCTTCCGAAAATCTTTCAACTGACACTGATATTGACAATGTTGTTGATAGCACCGAAACTTTGCGTGTAAGTGCAGGCGGAAATGTTTCTGCGGATGCCGGTCAAAAAGTTGTATTTCAGCCCCAGGTGACCGGCGGTGATGGCATGTCCGAAATCACATACGCATGGACTAAAGACGGTGCAGACACCGGAGTTACCACGGATACATTTGTTATCGAAGCAACAACAAGTGCCGATGCAGGAGAATATGTGTTTACTGCAACGCAGGGAAATAATTCAGTTTCGTGCAATTATGTGCTTTCGGTGCAAGCGGAGAACCATTCTCACCACAATATATCCTTTGACAAGTGGTCGGAAATGACAGATTTGCCCACACTGTCAGGAAACTATTACCTTGAAAACGAAGTGACGCTTTCTGCAATATGGACGGTGCCTCAAGGTGTGACAAATCTTTGTATCAATGGCAGAGTTATTGACTTGAATTCTTATTATATCAATGTTCCTGCGGGAGCTGCCTTGAATATTTACACTTGCGAGGATTTGAAGCAATATTATGATGTTTCGGATAATTTATGGATTCCGGTAGGTGGATTTACGGACGAAAACAAAGAGCGATATACTTCTGGAGGTGTGATTACCGGTGGCAGCAATTCGGCAATTTTTGTAAACGGAGGATCCCTAACCTTGAACGGAGGAGCAATTGCGGGAAACACAGGAAATGCCGGTGGTGTTACACTTATGAATGGTGCAACCTTCACCATGAATGGCGGAGATATTGTCGGTAATTCGTCAAAAGGTGATGCCGGTGGTGTTATGAATAATAATTCCACCTTTACCATGAATGGCGGACGGATTCATAACAACTATGCTGCAAACAATGGCGGCGGTGTGTTCAATGTATACGAAAATGCGTTGTTTACAATGAACGGCGGAAAAATTTATGACAATATTTCAAGCGTTGGAGCCGGAGGAATCGGAAACTATGAAGATGCTGAAATGATAGTCACCGGCGGCTCAATTTGCGGTAATTCAACGACTTGGGGCGGCGGTGGAATATTTAACTACCACAGCACACTTACGCTCATGGGAGGAGTTATAGATAACAATTCTTCCACATGGGGAGGCGGTGCAGTGCTTAACGAAGGAATTTTGCATATTTCAGGGGCACCGGTTATAAAGGATAACTTTGTGAATGAAACTCCGAATAACATTTACCTGCTTTACCCGGAATTTCCCATTGTTGTTGATGGACCAATATCTTCCGGACCGATTCCTGTCAGCGTTTACCCTGACGAAGGTCAGCTTGATAATGATTTCAAATTTACAGAAAGTACGGATGTTTCTTTGAATGATGCTTCTGATTTTGAATATGAATACGAGGGCTACCGTGTTGAAAAGAAAAACGACGGACAGCTTTATATCGTTGCGTATGAGGAACCTGAATATGAGGCAGAAAACGGCGGCAGTGTAGAAGTTACCGAGAATGATGACGGAACGGTTACGCTTTCCGTTTCTGTTCCCGACGGATTCCGTTTTGTAGGCTGGCACGACGGAACAGAAATTATTTCAACGGATAATCCGTATACTTTAGTTCCTGAATCAGGTAAAACATATACAGCAAAGCTTGAGAGAATTCCTGTTTATGTTGATACGGTTGCAGGTGTCGGTTCTGTTTCTTCAAAAAACAACGAAGACGGAAGCGTAACAATTATTGCAAGACCTGATACCGGTTATATTTTTGCAGGCTGGTACGACGGTGACAAGCTTGTATCTTCTGACGAGTCTTATACATTTGTGGCTACAGATGAAATTACGTACAAAGCTAAATTTGATGTTGACAGCTCCTATGAGCCTAATATTCCCGATGAACCGAACGAGCCGGAGCCTGAATATCCTGAGCTCCCCGATACTCCTTCAGGTTTCGACTTTGAAAGCATCAGAACGGCAAACGGCGAAAATATTGTTGTTGACCATGAAGCAAGAACCATTACGCTTGATGTAAAAGAAGGCGACGATAATCTTATGCTTTATGTTCATCAAAAAGATGTTATTCCGAGCGGTCAAATAAGAATGAGAAGCTATCTCGGAAACAAGGTTACATACGACGAAAGCGGAGTTTACAGAATCTATTCTATTGACAGCACACCGATTTCCGTTATGGCAAAGGTAATTATTGACGGAGTGGTTGAGGATTATCTCGTTGTTGCAAATTACAGCGGAATAGTTCCTGACGGCAGCTTTAATTTTGAAAGTATCAGAACGGCAAATGGTGAAAGCATTGTTGTTGACCACGAATCGCAGACTATTACAGTCGATGTAAAAGAAGGCGATGACAATCTTGTTCTCTATGTTCACCAAAAGGAAGCAAATCCCGGTGCTCAGATAAGAATGAAGAGCTACAACGGCAACAAGGTTACCTATGACGACTCAGGCATTTACAGAATTTACTGCGTAAACGACACATCCGTAACCGTTACCGCAAAAGTCATAGCAGACGGTGAAAGCCGTGAATATGACCTTGTTGCAAATTATTCAGGTATTCAGAAAAACGGCGGGTTTGATTTTACAACAATCAGAACGGCAAATGGTGAGAATATCTCAGTAAACCACGAAACACAGACCATTACAGTCGATGTAAAAGAAGGCGATGACAACCTCATTCTTTATGTTCATCAGAAGGAAGCAAACCCCGGGGCTCAGATAAGAATGAAAAGCTATAACGGTAATAAAGTGGTATATGAAGACTCCGGTATTTACAGAATTTATACTATAGGCGGTACGCCTATTACTGTTTCGGCTGTTATAATTGTAAACGGTGAAACAAAGCAATATGATATAGTCGCAAACTTTACAACCGACCTTCCGAAGTTTAACTTTAATTCATTGTCCTGCGCCAATGCCGAAAGTATTTCGGTAGACCACGAAAGCAGAACAATTACAATAGACGCTAAAGTTAATGCCGAAGAGCTTATTATATACAAAAAGCAGTATGCTTCTTTAGGCGGAACTCTTAAAATGTCAAGTTATATGGGAAATCGTGTGGTTGCGGACAGTGAAAACGGCAGTTATGCGATATGCCATGTGAAAAACGACAGTGTATCCGTGAAGGCGAATATTACTGTTAACGGCGAAACGAGAGAATATGTTATTACAGTAAATTATAATATTGACCCTTGGCAGTTTGATAAAATAGACCTCGAAAACTGCGACAGCATCTCTGTTAATCATTCTGATAAAACTATTACGGCAGATATGAAGGACGGCTGTGATTCTGCTATTCTTTCCATCGACCAGGTGTTTGTCGGAACAAATGCACAGATTTGGATGAAGAGCTACAACGGCAACAAGGTTCAGTACAATGCAGAATCAAGAAACTATACCATTACCAGAATATCGGCTGATTCTATCACTGTAAGTGTTAAGATAACAATTAAGGGCGAAACGAGATATTATGATTTAATTCTCAATTTTTAATTAGTGTAATGCAGTGCTTCCCTTTTGGGAAGTGCTGCAATCAAAGTACATAAGCCTTTGTTTGTGTATTTTGATTGCAGTAAAAACTGTTTTATAACTCTTTAAGCGAGGAATTGCATTATGTGTCTGAAAAAA
>JAZNTF010000060.1:0-4333 GCA_045591625.1 Candidatus Fimenecus sp. | reverse complement strand
GGGTCAGGGTCCTGCATGGGCTAACTCACTCTTTGAGGATAACGCTGAGCACGGCTTCGGTATGTTCTTAGGACAAAACGCTATCCGTAACAGCCTTATTGCAAAGGTTGAAAACATTCTTACAGCTGAGCAAGCTTCTGCTGACCTTAAGGCTAAAGCACAGGCTTACCTTGATACTGTAGACGACGGTGAAGCAAACGGTGCTGCTACAGAGGCTCTTGTTGCTGCTCTTGAGGGTATCGATTGCGAAAACTGCAAGTCAATCGTAGCTAACAAGGATTACCTTGCTAAGAAATCTGTATGGATTTTCGGTGGCGACGGTTGGGCATATGACATCGGCTTCGGCGGTGTTGACCACGTTCTTGCTTCCGGTGAAGACGTAAACATTATGGTATTTGATACTGAGGTTTACTCAAACACAGGCGGACAGGCTTCTAAGGCTTCTAACATTGGCCAGGTTGCTCAGTTTGCTGCTGCAGGTAAAGCAGTTGCTAAGAAGAGCCTTGCTGAAATTGCTATGAGCTATGGTTACGTTTACGTAGCACAAATTGCTATGGGTGCTGACCAGAATCAGACTCTTAAGGCAATTAAAGAAGCTGAGGCTTACAACGGTCCTTCAATCATTATTGCTTACGCACCTTGCGAAATGCACTCAATTAAGGGTGGTATGGTTAACTGCCAGAACGAAATGAAGAAGGCTGTTGACTGCGGTTACTGGAATATGTTCCGTTACAACCCTGCACTTAAAGCAGAAGGTAAGAATCCATTCACAATTGACAGCAAGCCTGCAACAGGCAGCTACCGTGAATTCCTTCTTAACGAAGCTCGTTACGCTTCTCTTACACGCTCATTCCCGGAAAGAGCAGAAGAGCTCTTCGCACTTTCAGAGAAGACAGCTACTGAGAGATATGAACACCTTCTCAGACTTAAGGACCTTTACGCTCCTAAAGCTGAATAAGATTAGTTAAAAAAGAGCCTTGCAAAGCGAAAGCTTTGTAAGGCTTTTTTGTTACTCATTTTAAAAAAATAAAAGCTCTATCACTTTCATTGACTGAAAATAATAGAGCTTTTTTATTTTATAATACTAAATCTATACCTGCCGCACTACCAATTATCTTTTTACACTTGCACTTGCTTTATACGTGCTCTTGTAATTACCGTTTACTGCGCGGACTGTGTATTTGTAATATACACCCTTCTTTGCAGACTTATCTGTCCAGGATTTTTTATCTTTACTTAAAGAGCCCATATTTTTCCAGCCGGACCATTTTTTTGTTTTTGCATTGTACTCTGCACGATAAACTGTGTAGGTTTTTGCACCTGCACTTTGTGTCCAGTTAACGTTTACATCGTTTGAAGCAGCTTTAACTGTTACACTTGGTTGTGCAAGATACAACAAGGTATTTGAAGCCGCGTAGGTACTCTTAACACTACCGTTTACAGCTCTGACTGTGTAACGATATGTTGTGCCTGATTTTGCAGACTTATCTACCCACGAAACTGTTGCGTTTTTCTTGATTGTACCCATATTTTTCCAAGAAGACCATTTACCATTTTTATATTCTGCTCGGTAAATGGTGTAGCCTGTAGCGCCTGTAATCTTGTTCCAACTAACTTTTACACCAGTTGCATTATTTGCAATTTTTACTGTTGGTTCTGCTAAGAACAAAGTAGCTACACCGGTCTTGTTATAGGCACTGGCAACTTTATTATTCATTGCCTTTACAGTATATCTGTACTTTGTACCACTCTTAGCTTTTGTGTCTGTCCAGCTTGTTACATTTGCTTTTGTTGTGCCACGATTAGTCCAACCACTCCACTTTTTAGTTTTTGTGTTATATGTTGAACTGTAAACTGTGTAACCTGTTGCATTTGCCGCTGTTGACCAAGAAACTTTAACCCCTTTTGCCGCTAATGCTACCTTTACTGTTGGGGTTACGTTGTAGGTTAAGCCGTTTGTTGGTTCATATTTACTCTGAACACTGCCATTTACTGCACGGACTGTATATTGGTATTTTGTACCAAGCTTAACTGTTGTATCAGTATAACTCGTTCCTGTGTATGCTTTATTAAGAACCGTCCAACCTGAATACTTTTTAGTGCTTGTATTGTATGTTCTTCTATAAATTATGTAGCTTTCTGCCTCTTTTATTGCTGACCAAGAAAGTGAAATACCTTTTGATGTATTCTTCTGTGTTACTTTCGGAGTTGCGAGTATTGCTTCATCGATCATTTCAGCTATATCACCGCAAACCTTACATTGATATACATCGCCCATACCATGAGAACCAGGAACTGTTTTAAAACTATGTCCAGATTCACAAACAAATTTTGAAATTGGTTTAGTTGGACGATTATTTTCAACAGCATATTTATATGCGACACTATTTTTAGTTTCATAATAAATAGTAGCCATATATGAACTTAACCCACCAACAATTGATTCAACTGTATCAGGAATAATTATACTTGCTATAGACCGTGTTTCTACAAATGGGTCATTATCAAGATATTTAACACCTTTAGGTATTTCAAAATGAGTCAATTGATGACAATTTGCAAAAGAAAAATGACCTAAATAATCTATTTTATCGTGTAAATTTATCTTTTTCATCCATGAAAATTGAAATGCATAATCCTCAATTTTGGTTATTTCTTCAGGTATAGTATATTCTGTAACAGACATATTGTTTTCTGATAAAATCACCGCATTCTCCGAACACACCATACCATTAACTTTTTTATAATACGGATTATCATCTGCTACATCAATATCAGTTAATACACAATGTGCAAATGCACCAGGCATAAGAAGTTTAAGTTTACTCGGTATATTAACATTTGTAATTTTTGTATTTGAAAAAGCAAATTGCCCGATTATCAAACAACTTTCTGGAATTTCGCATACTGAAAGATTGTTACAAGAATTAAAAGCCCAATAATTTATAAGAACTAAACTTTTCGGTAGAACAAATTTCTGTATATTTGAGCAACCATAAAAAGCATTACAGCTAATTTCTCTTATACCTTCAGGAATTGTTACTGTTGTTTTATTATATTTAGAAGGACAAAATATAACTACAGTCATTTTCTCATTATATAAAATACCATCAACCATCTTCATATATGGATTATCTGCAGATAAATTGATTGTAGTTAGATTTTTACAATACATCGGAACAGTCGAAAGACCTGACAAAACAAAATTATCTTCATCAAACTCTTCGCCTATAAACCAATTCATTGTACTCGGAATATTTATTGTAGTAAGGTTTTTGCATCCAAAAATCGATTCCGAAGATATATATTTAACCCCTTCACTAAATGTAATTGTTTTTACTTTATTGTTATAAAAGAAAACTCCTTGGTCAAGTCCCAGCACATTGTAACCTGCTATTTTAGCCGGAACAACAACTTTTTCTGCCTTTCCTGTATAACCTGTTATATAAGCATTATTATTAAAAGCAATATAACTAAAATCCCCTTCAGTACCAGTTATATCTGATAAAATAATACCATTTAAAGCAATAGGATATTTACTGGTAAAACTAACATCATTAAATTGTGGTTCATTTTCATGCTCATAAAAATCATTCTGACCCTTAAGGTAATAATCATATCTAAATTTACCCTCGTCCCAAGTTGAATCAAGATAATAGTACGACAATTTATTTGTTACTTCGTTTGTTATACCAACAATATTCCACGCGTGATTTTCCCCTAAGCTTGTTCCTGTAATTACTCTTGAATCAAGTCCAACTTCTTTTGCTAATCTATAATATAAGAGAGCATAACCCTGACATACAGCAGTTTTATTTATAAGTGCTGCATAAGGTGTGAGTTTTAATGTATATGATTCATTTTCTAAATTCTTGTAGTCATATCTGACATTTGAGGTAATGTAATCATAAATAGTATCCGACTTAGTCTTTTCACTTGTTTCGTCATTAAAACCAAACGAAGCAACTAATTTTTCAATTTCTTGTGTTAAAACATCTTCTTGGGCTTTTGTTGTGTAATACTCGTAACTGATAATAAATTTATAGTAACAGTAATTACCGTCATTGACACCTTCGATATCAGCTGCAAATGTTTTATGACCTAAACGCAAGGAATCGCCTTGTGTTGCCTTGTCTGTTTCTGCAAACGCAAGCTCCTGAATCTCGTTAAACAACGTGTTTGCCGTTTCTTCGGTTAATTCTTCATTTGCTTTATAATAAATAGTAACTGTAGCTAACCTATCCTCCATGCCCTCACGGATAACAGTAGCTGACACTTCTTTATCACTTGAATAAAGCGATGCATCAAAATCACCAAGACCGTCAGAAAAATA
>JAZNTF010000059.1:0-13777 GCA_045591625.1 Candidatus Fimenecus sp. | reverse complement strand
AACGACAAGGATATAACATTTGAAACCTTTTCACCATACAATATATTAAGTGAAAATCTGTCAGCCAATGAGCTTAATATATTGCAAAATGAAATCAATGACAGGCTTACAGAAAATTATGACGGAATTATTGTCACACACGGGTCAGATACACTTCAATATTCATCAACTGCCATTGAAATGGCTTTTGGCAACTGTCCGATTCCGATTATTTTCGTTTCCGCTGATTATCCTTTGGATAATGAGAAGTCAAATGGTTATCCTAACTTTCAATGTGCTGTTGAGTTTATCAGAAACAAAATCGCTAATGGTGTTTTCGTTTCATATAAAAACGATGATGAAATCATCACAAACATTCACATTCCTTCACGAATTCTTATGCACAACGAACTCAATGCGAACATTTACAGCATAGACAGAAAGCCTTTTGCCGAGTATAGTGGTGAATTCAGAATTAACAGTATCACATATCCTGAATATAAGGAATCGGCAATTATAAATTATACAGCTGAATCACAAATTCTTGTAATTCCGAATATGCCGGGACAAAGCTATTCCTATAACCTTGAAAACTTTAAAGCAATTCTTTTCAAATCCTATCACAGTGCAACGCTTAATACTGCAAATGAAAAATTTGTTCAATTTTGTAAAAAGGCAACGGGAATGAATGTTCCAATGTTCGTTTTAGGACCTCAGTCTGATACAAACTATGAGAGCACAAAAGTTTTTAACGACCTGAATATCAACATTTTACCTTATGGCACTTTTATTTCAGCATACCTTAAGCTATGGGCAAAAATAAGCACAAACAACTTAAATTAAAATGACACCGTAGGAGAATTTACCCTTACGGTGTCTTTTTCGTTATTTGATTTTTTCAATTTCCATTTCCAAAGAATCTTTTGTGAGCATTCCTATTCTATGCGATGCGATATTACCGTCTTTGTCGATGAATATTGTCTGCGGAAAGCTTGATACCCCGTATGCTCGGAGTGCATCCTGCTGTGTATCAAAGAAAATCGGGAATTCATATTTTTCTTGTCGGATGTATGCTTTTGCAGAGTCAACCGTTTCACCGTTTGCGCCCGTTGCATTCACCATAAGAAATTGAACATCAGGATTTTCCTTATAAGCTTCATTGAAATCAGGCATTTCTTCCACACAATAATAACACCATGTTGCCCAGAAATTCACTACAACAGGCTTGCCTTTGAAATCTGACAGCTTCACATTATTTCCGTTAGTATCCGTAACAGTAAAATCAGGTGCTGAATTTTCATTTACTTCTTCAGTTGTGCTTTCTGTTGCAGAATTTGTCTGTTGTCCTGCACTCTGATTAAGATATTCATCACCATACTTATTATATAAGAACATTGAACCCGCCAATATTCCCACAAGCAAAACTGCAATTATAATCCATTTAGCCGAATTTTTCATATCTAATCACCTAAGAAATAAGATTTATAAATTTACCGAACAATCCCGTTGCCATAAGCACACCTACAACAACCAACAGGCTACCGCAAACTGTGTTTATGACTTTATAATGCTTTTTGATAAATGTAAATGCACCTCGTAATTTATCGATAAGAATTGCACTTATAAAAAATGGTATTCCAAGTCCTAACGAGTATAACAGAAGCATAATTATGCCTTCTGTTGCCTGTCCCTGACTTGCAGCCATCATTAATGCAGAGCCTAAAAATGCACCTACGCAAGGGGTCCATCCGATTGAAAAAACGATACCAAATACCATTGATGAGAAAAAGCCTAAATTTTCTGTTTTTGCCCTTTTAGATCCCTTGAAAATATTCAATTTGAAAACACCAAGGAAATTAAGTCCGAAGAAAATTACAATAAGACCTGTTATAACATCAACTATCTTTTTATACTCGTTCAAAAGCTGTCCGAATGTACCTGCCAAAGCACCCATAATCACAAAAACAATTGTAAAGCCCAGTATAAACCCCAGCGCATTTGTAATTGTCTTTTTTGTGTTTCTCTCCCTACCTCCTGCAAAATACGACACATAAAGCGGAATCATAGGCAAAAGGCACGGTGAAATAAAGGTTATTATTCCTTCAAGAAAAGCGATAAAATATTGCACTCTCAACGCCTCCTTTTTTATTGTATTCTATTATACATGATTGAAAAAATTGTGCAAGTCCTCGCCTTTAAAAATTATATTTTCTCTTTTGTCAAAACTTGTTGAAAAATGTTTATTTTCCAGTATAATTAGAAATATATATTTTATCAGGAGATTATTTGCCGATGACAAACCGAAAGTTAAACTCATTACTTTTTGCAATCGAATCTGCCTTTTTTGGTAGTTGTTGTATAGCTTTTCTGATTATGAATTTCTTTTTTGACATACCCGATGAATACGGAAATATTCTCTATATCTCCTTCATTCTTATTTCTTTCGGTTGGTTGTTTGCTTGCGAATTCATTTTCACAAAATTTGATAATGCAGTACACTTTAAAATGTTTGAAAAATATTTTGTTCCCACAAAAAAAGCAGAAGAAAAAACGAGTTACGAACGAAAAGGACTTGTTGGTGTTATTATTTTATGGATTGCATATCTGATTTTTATTTTTGCAATTAAAATGACAGATATTCTGACCTGGGAATTATTCCTGGCAGGCGCCGGGTTTATGTTTTTATTAAACTCCTTCTTCACCCGAAAAAAATGTCTGTTAAGCGTAATTTTTCTCCACAACAAAAATCATTGCTGCAAAAACTGTGGTATAAACAATTGGGACTATCTGATTTTTGCAAGTGCATTGATTTTCGCACCAGAATTATCCCTTCCTGCCACAATAATCAATTATCTTATTATTACCCTATCAGCCGTAATACTTATTGTCTGGGAATACAATTATAAAAAGCATCCTGCTCGTTTTTATCAGGAAACGAATAAGACGTTGAGTTGTAAAAGCTGCCTTAAACAGTGCCACTTAAATGCCGATAAAAAGCCTGTATCCACACGAGGTACCTTATGAAAAAAGTTATTGTAGTTTCAAAAACACATCTTGACTTAGGGTTTACCGATTACGCGGAAAACATCAAGCAAAAATACATACATTCATTTATCCCTGAGGCTATTGACCTTGCTCAGAAGGTGAATTCTGAAAATAAAAAATATTTTGTATGGACAACGGGCTCTTGGTGATTTTGCAAGACCCGGTATGAACAGAGTTGAGGGTAAATATCCGTCAGGCAGATTCTCCTACTCAGCGGAAAAATCATCTGCAACAAATTCACAAATCGTGGTAAATCTTACTTGTGACAAAAAAATATGTGAAGAATTGGGTGCACCACGACTTATTCAAGTTGTTTATACACTTTCTGAAAACGGTTTGAAAATTGATGCTTCGTGGTATAAAAAAGATGCTAACCGATTAACCGAGGCTATTTATATGCACCTTTTCCCTGCAATTGATGTAAAACTGAAAAAGCTTGGTTGCATTATTGAGCCTGACGAAGTAGCTTCTATGGGAAGCAGAAATCTTCACGCTGTACAGAGTATTGTTCTTGATAACTACGAAATAACCAATCACCACTCACCTCTTGTATCAGTTGGCAGGGGCAAAATTCTTGAATTTGACAACAAATTTGAAAATGTGAAAAAAGACGGATTGAGCTTTGTCTTATATAATAATGTATGGGGCACAAACTTCCCGTTATGGTATGAGGACAATGCAAAATTCTCATTTGAAATCAGAAAAATTTAACACGAAAAAGCGAGGTATCACTACCTCGCTTTTTTCATATAAAACACACTGCGTGTTAATGATTATTTATTGTGCTTCTTATGCATAACCACCGAAGAGAATTGCGAATAAGATTCTGAAGAACGCAAGGATTCTCGCAAAGAAGCTAAGCTCTTCTACTTCAGGCTCACCGGTTACTGTAACAGAATATTCCAATTCTACGAAATCAACCTGAATATCACCGTATTCTCCGCCAGGGTTCCAGTAATCAACACGAGTATCTACTTCTTCACCGTTTACATATCCGGCAACATCATAAGCTAAATAATAGCCTTCCATTGGTGCAAGGTAAACTGAAAAATAATATGTTTCACCTTCTACAAATTCACCATAGAATGAGTCACCATTACTATCATACACATAAACACCAAGGTCACCATAGTTATCTTCAAACATAAGACCATCTGAATATATGTCAATGTAAGAATAATAATCTTCAGCGTCAACACCTGCGATATCACTGTAAATACCAATTTCAGCTATATTGATTTCCTCAACAGCTGTCTCATAGCTAATTCCCTCACCAACAGTAATCGCAAAGACAAATGTAACATAGTAAACATCCAGGTCATCATAAGGACTCCAATAATCCACATAAGCTTCAAAGTCAAGACCGTTTATCACAGCAGTGTCAATGTCGCCTAACACATAACCGGGCTTAGCTGTGAGGTAAACATCTACATAATATGTTTCGCCTTCTACAAAATTACCATCGAAATATTCATACTCGCTGTCATATACAAATACAGCCTGACCGTCATAATCGTCTTCAAAATCGAGACCTTCTGTATGA
Organism: Candidatus Fimenecus sp.; assembly: GCA_045591625.1. Lineage (GTDB taxonomy): Bacteria > Bacillota > Clostridia > Oscillospirales > Acutalibacteraceae > Fimenecus. The sequence continues at coordinate 9,210 of JAZNTF010000059.1, read as the reverse complement.
ATATCTATATACTCTTCATAATTTTCAGCGTCAATTCCTGCAATGTCAAAATCAACTGAGACTTCTGTCTCGTTAACTACAACTGCAGCACTTGCAACAACTGAGAAAAGACCAAGCATCATAACAAGGGACAATAAAACGGATAAAATCTTCTTAGTTTTTGTCATTTAAATCACCTTTCCTTCTTTAAAGCTGACAATTATTTTTAAATGTAATCTCTCAATCAGCTTAGGTAAATTTTAACATAAATTTATGATTTTTGTCAATAAAAATGTGCAAACTGCTTAAATAAATTTATATCATTAATATTAATAACATTTATTATAAAAATGCACTTAAAAATACAACAAAAAAAGTGTCATAGTGGGTTATATACATCGAAAACAATTATAACAGTCTGAAACAAGTTCTCTTCGGTTTGTATGCGTGATATTGCAAATTAAAATTTGCAGTGATATTTTTGATAAATCAAAAGTGTTATTGAAGCCTTCCAGCTTCAGTGCTATTTCATTCGCATAAAACTTGCGAAGCAAATAACACTGTGCGAAGCACAATAAAACTGCGAAGCAATAAAACTCGTCAAATGGCGAATAAAACTGGCGTTGTATCCTTACGGGTACAACGCCTTCGAGATGCTTAATTTATCAGATATATTCTTATTCAGCCTTTGCTTCTGCTTCGTGCTTCTGACGAAGTGCTTCATAAATCGGCTCCATCTTTTCCTTTGTGAGCGGATAACCGAAACGGAATATGAGCCATACGCTTGTATAAACAATTGCAGGAATTACAGTACAGATAAACATAATCTTTTTACTTGTATCGTTTTCTGCTATAAAGCCGTTACCTGCAGTAAGGCTGTCGTATTTTGCCCACTGAAGAAGGAAAAGTCCACCTGCATCGGCAATTGCCTGACCGAACTGACGTCCGAATGTGTATGCAGAGTAAACTGCACTTTCGTTTCTGATGCCTGTTGTATATTCCTGATAGTCGATAACGTCCATAACAACCGCCCAACAAGTAAGGCTTACGAATGTGTAGCCGAAACCGATGAGGAGCATACAGAGCATATAAAGCCAAGCAGGATAAATTCCCTGTTCAGGATTAATCCACATAATGAAATCTTCATTATTTGCAGTAACGAAAAGGAAAACAGATGCTAAAGCAGAAATAATTGATGTTTTTCCGCAAAGCTCTTTCTTACCAAATTTTGCAGAAAGCTTTGGTGTGAACAAAATGAGAATTACCATTGGAAGATAATTACAGATTGTACCGATAATGCTGAGTCCTGTATTTGTGAAATAGTTCTTGTAAAGGTATGTGTTAAATGAGCCGAACTGAAGCTGGCCGCTGATAAGCACACCTGAAAGAGTAAGCAAAACAAATGGCTTTGACTTGAAAAGACCTTTATAAACACCCTTTAAGTCAACGCTTTCATCTTCAACTGCAGGAACACGTTCCTTAACCATTCTGTGACCTACAAGGTAAGTGATGATTGAGAAAACACCCATAAGAAGTGCATAAAGGAACATTCTGTTACCATCTGCAACTTCAATTTCAAGACCTGTCTGTTCGTCAATTCTGCCACTACCAACATAAATAATCATCGGAGCAATAAGAAGAACAACAGCGCCACCGATACCACTACCCACTGAACGTGCAGTAGAAAGAATAGTTCTTCCCTGAGGGTCGTCAGTAATAACAGAAGCCAAAGAGCCGAAAGGAATATTCATTGCAGTATACATTGTACAGTACACAAGATACAGAACAATTGCAAGAACAAAGAGAAGCATTGGCTTTTGGGCTAATGTCTGATTATAGAAAATTGAATTCGGGTCATTAAACGGAATGAAGCAGATAACTGTTGAAATTCCCAAAGGAACTGCCACAAGACGCAAATACTGACGATACTTACCGTCTTTTCCCGCTTTTCTCTTTGAAACAACTGCACCCCATAACGGGTCATTAATAACGTCCCAAAGACGAGTGATGATAAACATATAACCAACAAGCTTCGGTGCAATTCCGAAAACGTCAGTCATAAAAATTTTAAGATAACTTGTAATATATGTAAGGTTAAACATATTACCTGATTCGGCAATAGTATAACCGGCAATATCCTTAAAGCCTATTCGGTTAGGATGGTTATTAACCTTTTTTTCTTTTTTTGCCATAAAAGTTATCCCCCTTTTTTCTTTTTAATTAATGAAATAATACCACCTTTTATTGTTTTTTTCAATAGTTTAATCATTATAAATATCCATCCTATCCTTTATTGACATAAAAAAACTATCGTATTATAATTGATAAAAGCATAAATATGAATTGAAATAAGTAAACGAGGTGATAGAATGGCTATTCAAAAATGTGAAATGTGTGGTGGCACACTTGAAGTAGAGGATAATGGCAGCTTTGCAGTATGCACTTACTGTGGCACTCGTCAAGCTCTTCCCGAAAGCGGCTCTTCCCCGGAGGCTGTGAAGGCTGATGCTCTTCGTATCGAAAATGAAAAAAGAAAAACTGCAGAAGCCAAGGCAAAAGCGGAAGAAAGCCGATTAAAAGCAGAGTCAAAACGTCTTGAATATGAGCACATTGCCGAAAAGAAACGTGCCGAAAAATCAGAACGCTCAAAAAAACGACGTGATGTTATCGGAAAGTTTTTTTTGGTCATTCTCGCACTTTCACTCCTCTCAATTCTCACCTTCAGACTGATTATTCCGACAGTAAGATACAATGGTGCTGTCAAGGAGCTTGAAGCTGAAAATTATGAGGAAGCATATATCACCTTCAAATCCTTGGGGAATTTCAAAGATAGTAAAGACCACGCAGATAAGCTTTTAAAGGATTATCCTTCAGTTGCTCAGGTGGGAGATATTATTCTTTTAGGTCAATACGAGCAGGACAACAAAACTTCAAACGGCAAGGAAGCCATTGAGTGGAAGGTTCTCGATAAAGATTCTGAAGGAAATATGTTTGTTATAAGCCTTTATGCTCTTGATTGTCGCAGTTATCATTCTACTGTTGCTGAAGTAACATGGGAAACAAGCGATATAAGAAAATGGCTCAATCAGGATTTCTACAATATGGCCTTTTCAGTAGCAGACAAGAGCAAAATCAGAACAACCTCCATACAGAATCGTGACAACCCCGACTACAACACCGATGGCGGAAACGACACAAATGACAAGCTTTACCTCCTTTCAATCGACGAAGCTATAACATATCTTCCGAAATCTGTGGACAGACTTTGTATTGCAACAAAATATGCCGAATCTCAAGGCTCTCAGCTTGAAGGGATTACACGAAACTGTCGTTGGTGGCTGCGTTCACCCGGAACAAACACCTATAAAGCAGCAGCTGTAAAGGTTGATGGTTTTATTCTTAATATGGGTGCTCCCGCTTCCTTGGAAAAGCGTTCAATCCGTCCTGCTATGTGGATAGAGCTTTAATTTGCTTCCTTTAATTGAATTTTTATAACAGCCACAGTGATATCGTCACTGTGGTTTTTACTTTTGCCCTTTGCAAGAACACAAAGCTTTTCAGGTAAATCATAAGAAAACCCATTTTCTGCAATATATCTCTTTATATCGTCAATGCTGTTATCAACTGCTCCGTCAGACATCATAACAATCACGTCATCATTTTTCAGTCCTCCTTTTATGGTTGCAAATTCCGCTTGTCGGAGTATTCCTATGGGCATTGCCGATTTTTTGATTTCACAGACTCTCCCTCTTCTGTAAAGAAGTGAAACTGTTGCACCTGCCTTGTAAATCACCGACTGTCCGTTATAAAGGTTGATTTTCAGAATATCAAGTGTTGCCAGAGATTCCTCATAGCTTTTTACCAACATTGCCGAGTTCACAAGTCGTAAAGCACAGGGAAATGAAAAGCCGGAAATTATCAGACGCGAAAACAACGAGGAAGCCATAGCCCCGTCAATAGCTGCACGCTCACCCGTACCCATTCCGTCACTGAGCATAGCTATAAAATTCCCTTTTCCGTCAAAAAAAGAATCAAAACAATCTCCGCAAACCTTTGTCTCGTCACTTGATATCTGATGATAAATACATTCTGCCGTCAAATTGGGTTCTTCCCAGAAAAGAAGCATTTTTTCTTTTTCTCCCGAAACAACTGTCGGAGGCGGAAACTCTTTTTCTGTGGAAATTGTTATGCATTGACATATTTCTTCTATGGAAGCCTTACATTCTGAATCCATACTGATGTTTATAATCATGTTCATGCCCTCGTCCTCATAGCAATTGACAAGTGCAGGAACACCTATATCATCCAGGCTGTTTTTTAAAGCCAGGGATTTGTTTGCCAAAGGCTTAGCTCCACTCTCAAAGCCAAGAAGCAAATCATCAAGCAATTCACATACTGTATCAAACTGGTCAGCGGTTATTTTTCGCATCTCGTTAATTCTCCCTTCTGCTCCTAACTTTGCTGAGTACAGCACATAATTTTTATTAAAACTATCGCAAAGAGCCATTATTCTTATACATCGGCTTTGAAGTGACATAGGAGCCACCGATGGAGTAACACTTCCTGTTTTACGGATAATTTCCACAACCTCATCAAATTCTCCGAGAGTTCCGGGAAGAGCATTTCTCCAGCACTTGTTGTATGAGGCACATTTTTCGCACACATTGTCCCTTACCCGAAGGTAAACAGCGGTTGTGTCGGGAACTGATTTTTCTTTCAGCTTCTGTGACACTCTCACAACTGTTTCCGACATATCTCCCACTGCATCTCTGACCGATTTTATTCTTGAAGCAATTAAATTCTGATATTCTTTTCCGTCACCGGTAACCGATAAAAAGGATAATTTCATTTTAATCTGGAAGAATAATTTTTGTGGTGTAAGTACAAAAATTACAGATGCAAGAGCAGTTTCTACAAGTGACGCGTATGCAGGATTACCGTTACCAAGAAAAATAAGCAGTGCACCATAGGAAAACACATAGGCACAGGCGCAAAGCACTCGTCCCGAATAGGAAAAAATTCCTGACACAAGCCCTGCTCCCGCATAACAAAAAGCTGTCGGTTGACTATTACCCGTCATTGTAAAGCCAAGAGAAGCACCTACGCCCAGAAGTGCACCTCCCGATTCCTTCAAGAGATATGATGAGACCATTACAACATAAGAACATACAATCCCTGAAAGGGTTACTCCAAAAACAGACAATTCCGATAGAGAAACTATCAGCACAAGCATTCCCACAGACAGAGACATAATTTCTTTTGAGGTTAATTCTTCATCCTTATTTAATTTTTCAATTGTCCACACACTTACTGCAAAAAAATATGCTCCGCCAAAAGCCACCAATGCTTCTGAAATCCGTAAAAATACCAAACTCACTGTAATTGTTTCTGAAAGCATAGCAACCAGCCCGGTTGATATTGTGGCAAATAGTGAAATGCCTGCCGGCACAAATGTCTTTTTTCGAAGCTTTGGAAAAGTGTTGACATACACTCTCAATATATACACCAGAATCAGTGCCATAACATAACGAAAAGCGTTTATGTAATCGTTGGAAATAACATATCCTGCCATTGCACCAAGACAGGCAAACAAAGTATTTCCTCTGTCAACACCCGTAGCAAAGGCTATTCCCAATGGAGAAAAATATTTTTGTGATGAGGCAGACGCCGTAACCATTGCAAGTCCAAAATAAACTGCTTGTCCGATTATGCTTTTTGCCAAATCAGACAGTTGTATTTTGCCTTCCTCTGCTTCATTTCCGAATTCCCGATTTATCATTTTTTCACCTACCTTTTACTTTTCTCCCTTGATTATATGCCGGTCCGCGGAAAATTTTTGACATATCCTGTCCGTAAAAATTGAATTTTTTTCTTGTAAACAAAAGAAAAAAATAAGTTTATGTAATATATTGATTTTTTTATAAATTTGCCTTTAAAAAATGATTATTATGTGTTAAAATATTTATGGAAATGAGGCGAATTTATGGCAAGAATATTTACAGTAGTATCAGGTAAAGGTGGCGTGGGAAAATCAACCTTCTGTGTTAATACAGCACTTGCACTTTGCCGAAACAATAAAAAGGTTTTGCTCATCGACGGAGATATTGCATTGCGAAGTCTTGATTTGCTTCTTGGAATTGATGAAATGGTGCTTTATGACTGGTCAGATGTCATTACCAATCGTTGTGATGCTGATAAGGCACGTCTGTTTTATGACGATAATCTTCAGCTTCTTCCTGCTCCGTTGGAGCGTCCTGACGATTTGAATGTGGATATTTTCAAACAGCTTTTATCCCATTATTCCGATAAATATGACTACATTTTCATCGATAGCCCTGCCGGTGTAGGTGAATTGCCGTTAACATACGCTTTATCCGCCGATTTCTGTATCGTTCTTGCAACTCCTGATAATGTCAGTGCAAGAAGTGCCTATATCGCAGGAAATCAACTTATCGAAGCAGGTATTGAAGATAAAAACATACGCCTTGTAATCAACAAATTTAACACAAAAGCAACAAAGCAAGGTAAACTGTTAAATTTGGATGAAGTAATTGATATTACATATCTTCGTCTTATCGGCATTGTGCCTGAAGACAAAAAGATTCCGTTTACCTCTGTAGCAGAAAAAGAGTTTTCAAATTCCTCAAAAACCAAAAAAGCATTTGATAATATTGCGGGTAGACTTTTAGGCAAAGAAATCCCACTTTATTTGTAAAAAAATATTGAAAATCCTATATTTTTTTGTTATTATAATGTTTGGAAAAAATCAAACGGCAAGAATATTATGAAAGAAGGGGTTAAGTATGAACATAGCACTTATGGCACACGACTCAAAAAAAGAACTTATGACACAGTTTTGTATCGCTTATTGCGGTGTTCTGTCGCGTCATAATCTTTGTGCAACAGGAACCACAGGCAAAATGGTATCCGAAGCAACGGGTCTTAAAATCACACAGTTTCTCAGTGGTTCTCAAGGTGGCGACCAGCAAATCAGTTCAAGAATTGCTTGTAATGAAATTGACTTGCTTTTAATGTTCCGTGACCCTCTTAATCCGAAACCTCATGAGCCAAAGGATAATACATTACTTCGTCTTTGTGATGTGCACAATGTACCGGTTGCTACAAACATTGCAACTGCCGAGGCTCTTATCCATGCACTTGAACGTGGTGACCTTGATTGGTGAGACATTGTTAATCCGAAAAAATAAATAAAATACAACGCCTCCCTGAAATAATGGGAGGCAAAAACATATTATTAAGGAAGAAAATTATGGCTTTAATAACAAATGCTATTAAGGGAACACAGGATACACTCCCTAAAGAAAGTTACAAAATTCAATATGTGGAATCTGCTGTAAGAGAAACAGCAGAAAACTTCGGTTTCCACGAAATGCGAACACCTGTTTTTGAACACACTGAGCTTTTTCAGCGTGGTGTTGGTGAAACTACTGACGTTGTTCAGAAGGAAATGTACACTTTTGAGGACAAAGGCGGTCGTTCAATCACTCTTCGTCCTGAAGGTACTGCAGGTGCAGTAAGAGCTTTTCTTGAACACGGTCTTTTTAACGAAGGACTTCCACAGAAAATTTACTATCTCACATCATGTTACAGATATGAAAAGCCTCAGGCAGGTCGTCTTCGTGAATTCCACCAATTCGGTGTTGAATGTTTCGGTGCAGGTGCTCCGAGTGCAGATGCAGAGGTTATTTCACTTGCGAACGAGGTTTTCAATTATCTTGGAATAAATAATCTTGCTCTTGAAATCAACTCAATCGGTTGTCCTGAATGCAGAAAGCATTATCATAAAGCTCTTAAAGAGTATTTTGACCAGTACAAGGGTGACCTTTGTGAAACATGCCTTGGTCGTCTTGACAGAAACCCAATGAGAATTCTTGACTGTAAGAGTCCTGTTTGCTCAGGCATTGCCCAAAAAGCTCCTACTGTTATTGAATTTCTTTGTGACGATTGTAAAGAGCATTTTGAAAGCGTTAAGAAATATCTTGATGCTATGAATATCCCTTACACAGTTAACCCACAGATTGTACGTGGACTTGACTATTACACAAGAACTGTTTTTGAATTTGTATCAAAGGAAATCGGCGCACAGGGTACAGTTTGTGGCGGTGGCCGTTATGACGGTCTTATCGCAGAAATGGGAGGAAACCCATCTCCTGCTTGCGGTTTCGGTTTGGGTCTTGAAAGACTTCTTCTTTTAATGGAAGCACAGAAAACTCCATTCCCTGAGCCAAAGAAATGTGACCTTTATATTGTAAGTATGGGTGCTGATGCTAATGTTGAGGCTGCTCGTATTGCAACTGAGCTTCGTAACGAAGGAATGTGTGTTCAGTTTGATACAGTTGGTCGCGGCTTAAAACCACAGATGAAATATGCTAACAAAATTGGTGCATTATACACACTTGTTTTGGGTGACAGTGAACTTGAAACAGGAAATATAAAAATTAAAAATATGGAAACAGGTAACGAAACAGAAATGACTCTTTCCGATTTCGTTGACAATTTCCAATCAGTTGTTATAAAAGATGCTATGTCAGGATTTGAGTCCCTTGGTGTTGAAGGAATTGATTTAGCAAGTCTTATGGGAGGCACAAACTAATGGATACAATGAACGGATTAAAAAGAACTGATTACTGTGGCACTCTGAATGCTGACTTCGTTGGTAAAGAGGTTACAGTTGCGGGTTGGGTACAGCGTCGTCGTGACCTTGGTGCACTTATTTTCATCGACCTTCGTGACAGAACAGGCGTTGTGCAGTTGGCTTTTGACGATAATACAGACAGAGCTGTTTTTGATAAGGCTTTCACAGTAAGAAGTGAATATGTACTTATGGCAAAGGGTGTTGTCCGTGAACGTTCTTCAAAGAACAAGGACATTCCTACAGGTGATATTGAAATTGAAGTTAATGATTTGAGAATTGTCGGTGCAAGTGAAACACCACCTTTTGAAATCGTTGAAAATTGTCAGACATCAGAGGTAACTCGTCTTAAATACCGTTACCTTGACCTTCGTCGTCCTGACTTACAGAAAAACATTCTTCTTCGTCACAAGATTACAAAGATTACTCGTGACTATTTTGATGAAAACGGATTTATTGAAATTGAAACTCCAATGCTTATCCGTTCAACTCCTGAAGGTGCTCGTGACTTCCTTGTTCCATCGAGAATTCACAACGGAAGCTTCTATGCTCTTCCACAGTCACCACAGCTTTACAAA
>JAZNTF010000058.1:0-20269 GCA_045591625.1 Candidatus Fimenecus sp. | reverse complement strand
GAAGGAGTGTGTCAAGGTTTCTTGGGTCAATCATAGCAACTGCTTTCTTCTCGTCAATCATACCTTCGTCAACGAGGTCGCAAGCAATCTTAAGAGCAGCCTTAGCTGTTCTCTTACCGTTTCTTGTCTGAAGCATATAGAGTTTACCAGCTTCAACTGTAAATTCCATATCCTGCATATCTCTGTAGTGGTCTTCAAGAATACCACATACTTTAACGAATTCAGCGTATGCTTCTGGGAACTTTTCAGCCATCTGTGCGATTGGCATTGGAGTTCTAACACCAGCAACAACGTCTTCACCCTGTGCATTTACAAGGAATTCACCCATAAGGCCCTTGTCACCTGTAGCTGGGTCACGAGTAAATGCAACACCAGTACCACAGTCGTCACCCATGTTACCGAAAGCCATAGCCTGAACGTTAACAGCTGTACCCCATGAATAAGGGATATCGTTGTCACGACGGTAAACGTTTGCACGAGGGTTGTCCCATGAACGGAAAACTGCTTCAACAGCACCCATGAGCTGTTCTCTTGGGTCTGATGGGAAGTCTTTACCAATCTTTGCTTTGTATTCAGCCTTGAACTGACCAGCAAGTTCCTTAAGGTCTTCAGCTGTAAGCTCAACGTCCTGAGTTACGCCTCTGTCTGCCTTCATTTCGTCGATAAGTTCTTCAAAGTACTTCTTACCAACTTCCATAACAACGTCAGAATACATGTGAATAAATCTTCTGTAACAGTCATAAGCCCAACGAGCGTTGCCTGACTTAGTAGCCATAACTTCAACAACTTCTTCGTTAAGACCAAGGTTGAGGATTGTATCCATCATACCAGGCATTGATGCACGAGCACCTGAACGAACTGAAACGAGGAGAGGATTCTGTGTATCACCGAATTTTTTACCAGTGATTTCTTCCATCTTGTCGATGTACTCCATGATTTCAGCCTGAATGTCATCATTGATTTTTCTTCCGTCTTCATAGTACTGTGTACAAGCTTCTGTTGTAACAGTAAAGCCCTGAGGAACTGGAAGACCGAGACTTGTCATCTCTGCAAGGTTAGCGCCTTTACCACCAAGAAGTTCACGCATTGTAGCGTTACCTTCTTTGAAAAGGTAAACAAACTTTTTGCTCATTTTTATACCTCCAAAAAATTATTAACAAAATTAACTTAAATGTACCAAAACGCATTGACACATTTAACCTTATACATTTTATCAAATTAGTTTTGTGTTTTCAATAGTTTTGTGACATTTTTTTACCAGTTTCCAAATTTGTTTGTTTATAGACAAAAATAGTTATTTTTCTTAATAGACTTTTGGTATTTTTTGTGATATATTTTTACTGTTAAACAGTTATTTTACTTTTAGGTGATAAATTTGGAACTTCTTAATTATGAAATATTGAATGCAAGTGGTGAAGCACACAAAAACTCAGTGCCTATGTTTGTCTTTGACACATATCCTTGTTTTATTGATTTGTCTTTTCCGACCACTATGAGTATACATGATGTTATTGTTGCTTTTCCCGAAAACACGGATGTGAATTATACAGTTTATTCAAGCCTTGACGGCGTTAATTTTTACAAAAAAGGTAAAAGTGCTAAAATTGCCCGCTATCTTCGTGTTATGGTGAAATATTACAGTGGTGACAAGGTTACAATAAACAGTATTGATGTGTTTGGTGAAGATTGCAATTTTCCATCAAAAAAAGCTGTTTTCCGTGAGCCTGAAATCTTTGAAAACACTGAATTCGCCTCCCCTGTTACTGATGAAGACATTATAGAAGATGTAAAGGGTATTATTGGCAGAACAATTGGCGAGGACTACATTGAACAGTTTGATTTACGACTTGACAGACGACTTCGTGAGGACTATTTTTCAATCGCAAGTCTTAAGAGCAAAATCATGCTTACATCCAATAACGGTGTGGGCCTTGCAAGTGCATTTAACCATTATCTTAAAGAAGTGTGCAATTGTCATATTTCACGATATGGGAAACAAGTCAAGCTTCCTAAAAATCTCCCGAGCGTAGATGGTAAAATTGACTGTCATACTACTTTCAAGTACAGATATGCATATAATTACTGTACACATTCTTACTCTATGGCTTTCTGGTCGGAAGAACAATGGCAAAAAGAAATTGATTTTCTTGCTATGAACGGTGTAAATCTTGTCCTTGATATTCTTGGAATGGAAGAGGTTTACAGACGTTTCCTGGCAAAGCTTGGATATCGTCATCGAGAGATTAAAAATTTCATTACCGGACCTTCATATTACGCCTGGTTTTATATGGGTAATGTATGCAGAATCGGTGGCCCTGTTCACGATAATTTCTTCTTTGAAAAATGCCAGATGGCACGAAGAAATCACAGAAGAATGCAAGCGCTCGGAATGAATATTGTATTACAAGCATATACGGGCATGGTGCCGCGTGACATAAATAAAAAGGACCGCGATGTCCCAACTATCGAACAGGGAAAATGGAAGGGAATTGAACAACCCCTTATTGTCAGTCCGGACAGTGCATATTATGTTAAATTCGCAAAGCTTTTTTATGAATGTCAGAAGGAAGTTTTTGGTGATATAACTCATTTCTATGCAGGTGACATTGGTCATGAGGGAGGAAAGCTTGACAAAGGAAGTGCAAAAGACAGTTATACAAATGTTATGGAAACTCTTTTGCAATATGATAAAGAGGCTATGTGGGTTGTACAATGCTGGGCGTTGAATCCAAACAAACTTTTCACAAAATCTGTCAAAGCATATCGTGACAACCATATGCTTATGCTTGACCTTAACACCGAAAAGATTAATCATAACGCAAACAATTTCAGCCGTCTTGCAAAATACGGAAATGTGCTTTGCGGACTTCTCAATAACTTTGGTGGCAGACCCGGACTTTACGGAGATATTACCAAAATTCCTGATATGGTTAAAAGCGCATCACAACGACCAAATTTCAAGGGAATAGCCTTAACTGCCGAAAGCACTCAGGTTAATCCGATTGTTACAGATATTTTCTTTTCCACTATCTGGGAAAATATTGAAGATGTCACCGAGTGGGCAAAAAAATATGCTCTTCGTCGTTATGGTAAAGAAAATGAACACATAAATGAAAGTATGGAAATTTTGGTTAAAACAGTTTATGGCAGTGACAACGGACCATTGAGCTTCGGAGCATCCGAAACAATGGGTTGCCGTCGTCCGCTTGACCCTGAATCAAAAATGTTCACAGCGCGTGGCACTATTAAAATTCCATATTCCACAAAAGAATTCGATAAAGCTGTATCACTTTTTCTCAAGGATTATGACAGATTTAAGAATAATGAATGCTATGTTTATGACGCAGTTGATTTGTTACGACAGGCAATATGTAACAGACTTACTTCCGTAGTACGAAAAACTGTTTCTGCATATAAGAGTAAGGATTATCTTGTTTGTGTTGAATATGGTGAAAAATTACTATCCCTTTTAGACACACTTGACAGAGTACTTCTCAATTGTACGGAATTCACATTCAACTCGTATATTGGTCCTGTGTATGAATACGCAGATAAACTTGATGATTTTACAAGAGAGCTTTATATGATTAATGCCAAGGCACTCATTACCACATGGTATTGCAGATTGCTTTGTGATGACGGTAATCTTCATGACTATGCTCACAGACAATTAGGTGACCTTGTTAATTCATTCCACAAAATGCGTTGGGAAAAGTTCATTGAACAAGTCAAAATTGAAATGGATGGCGGAAAGCCACGGGAAATTGACTGGTTTAAAGTTGAATGGGATTGGGTACTCGATGATACTCGTTACTCAAGCAAACTTCGTGAAGATAGTCTTAAAGCATTGGGAAAACAGTTATTGGAGAAATCATAATGAGTAATAAAACTGCTTTTTCAAAAAAAACTAAAATCACTCTTCTCTGCATATTGTGTGTTTCATTAACTCTTATTATATGGAACATTGTTCAAAATCAAATTGTGCATGCAAATGAAATTACAATCAAAAGTGAAAATCTGCCCGAAAGCTTTTCCGGATGTAAAGTTGCTCATATTTCAGATTTACACAACACCGAATTCGGTGAAGGAAATCAAAAGCTTTTGTCCGTATTGGAAGAGTCTTCACCTGATATTATCGTTATTTCAGGAGACATTATCGATTCGCGACGAACGGATGTAGAGATTGCGAGAAACTTTATAAACAAAGCAGCAGAAATTGCTCCTGTTTATTACACTACGGGCAATCACGAGGCACGTGTCCCAGAAGAAAACCGCATTGACAGTGTACCTTTGAATGAGAATGTAAATGTTTTGCATAACAGGGCAGTTTTCTGGCAAAAAGGAGAAGATAAAATACAAATCATCGGAATTGATGACCCCACCTATATGAATACTCCTTACGGAGAGCGGTTCACCGATGAGGAATTGAAAAAATACAAGGATAATGATTATTTTAAAATTCTATCGTCTCACAGACCTGAAAACTTCAATATTTATGTGAGCAATGATATTGATGTTGTGTTTTCAGGTCATGCTCACGGCGGACAAATCAGACTACCTTTTATCGGCGGATTATATGCACCACATCAGGATTTTTTTCCTGAATATGATTCCGGTTTGTATACCGAAGATAACACTAATATGGTGGTAAGTCGCGGTCTTGGAAACAGTTTATTTCCCTTTAGAGTCAACAATCCACCTGAAATCATAATCGTAACACTAAAAAAATAAGAGTACGGAATTTTGAATCCCGTACTCTTTTTTCATTGTTATTTTGTTTTAAGTCTGATGCTCGTTACCGAATATGCAGGCATTGTATAATTGAATTGATTTGAAAATCCATCCAATGTAAATTCCTTCATAATACAATCTTCAGTAGCTCCAAGAATGTTGTCGTCCTTAAGTGAATCACCTGCTACCTGATTGATTATTGCTGTGCTTTCGATATTTGCATTATCTATATTTACTGCAACAGGACTTGCCTTTTCAGTAACATTTACAAGCTTGATGATTATGTCACCGTTGTCGTCATTACTTACAACAGTATAAGCTTTTGAACTTGCTTTAACACCGAAGTCATAATCAAAATAAAGTTCACCGTCAATATAGCCCTTTACCTTTGCACCATCAACAACAACCTTGATTTCATAGGTTCTGCCTGTTTCAATTGTAATATCCTTTGTTGTTCCCACAATCTTATCTGATTTTGCGCCGGAATCAATTTTCTGAAGACAAGAAACTGTATTATCCCAACCACCGATATTCCAGAAAATGTTGTTGTCAATATCTTTAACCGCGAACGGAATGATAAAGCCCTCACTACCTTCAAGCTTTGTAGCCTGTACAGTCATTGTGTAGTTATCCCAACTTGTATCACCAAAATATGCAACGCTACCTGTATTTGAATATTGCATATCAGTTGTAGTATTCACGAGAGCTCCGTTTTTAACTCTCCATTTACCGTCTGTTGCAAAGTTCCAATCGGTCTTCGCAAATGCAGTAGTGAATTTTTCGTGAGCAAGTTTTTCACCAGTTTCATTATCAGTGACGATAAGGTTATCAAATTTTGCGGATGTATACCAAGTACCAACACCCACAGCACCTGAAATTGTCTTTTCTTCCACTTCTGCACCTGTAAATGTGTGGTTAAGAACTGCTGAACCCTGATTTCTTGCAAAAAGCTTCTGAACATAATAGTTGATTGAGCCTGTCACCTGATGGTTATTAAACCAGATAAGGTCAGGTGCCCAATGAGTTGCAGTAAGTTGACCGAAAAGTGGTGCATAAGCAGCCATTTCAACAATGTCACCATTTCTTTCAAGACCTGTCATATACGCAGCCTCTGAAAGTGCTGAATTGAGAGTATTGCTCCATGAAGCATATTCACCAACGAAAACCTTAAGACCACCGCCATAAATAGTGTCCGTCATATTTTCTACATTTCTCTTATAATTGTCTTCGTCATAATAGTCAGCATTTTCATAGAACCAAGACGGGTCATTGTAATAGTGATGGTCAGTTGCTGCTGCAAAATCCGATGCATCTGTTGAACCCATTTTATCAAGTTCACTCTTTGCATATTCATAAGATTCAATATAATGCTGACCGCTGATACCGTCATCAAGACCTGATGAATAAATCAATTCAAGACCTTCATAAAGTTCAGGATTTTCCGCCTTTGCCTCATTAAAAGACTTAAGGAAAATGGAATATCTGTCAAAATAGTCCTGACCGAAATTTTCATTTCCGATGCAGATGTATTTAAGGTTGAATGGTTCTTCACGACCTAAATCAATACGCACCTTACCCCAAATTGTGTTTTCGTCACCACGACAGAATTCAATAAGGTCATGCATATCCTGAACATATTGTTTAAACTGTGCGCTATCTGTTGGGATTGCACCCTTACCTCTTGCCTGACAGTAAAGACCTGCGTTAAGCACCGGTACACCGACAGCTCCGATATCTTCAGCAAGTTGGAAATATTCGAAGAATCCTAAGCCATAAGTCATAAAGCAAGGTAATTCATCATTGTCAATCTCCACATTTGTCCAAAGATTTATACCTTGTTTTCTTGCAGCTACATCACCATATTTTCCGTTAAATTCAAGCGGAAGACCGTTTTTGCCTGTACCAATTGAATCCTTCCAATTATATGCCGTTGAATAATCGTGTCCTTCAATAATGCAACCACCCGGGAAACGAAGGAATTTAGGTTGTAATTCCTCTAAAAGCTTTGCCATATCGGCTCTCATGCCGTTTTCCCTGTTTTTATATGTATCTTCAGGGAACAGTGAAATCATATCAAAATATGCTTCACCATTATCTATGAGCACCTGTAAAGTCACCTTTGAATGTGCAGTTGTATTTGGTGTGAGAGTTGCAGTATACTTTGTCCAGTCATTTGATGTTGCTGAGATTGTACTACTTGCTACAACCTGACCATCAACTGCAATATTCACATAGAAATTACCCTCGTAGCCCTTCTTTGACTTTGCATAGAATGACATATTGTAATTCTTATCCTTTTCGATGCTCATACCATCGAGGAACCCGTGATTTTCAACACCAGCTTTTATATCTGTTTCATTCTTGATAATAAGGTAATGAGGGTTATTTTCATTAAGTGAATGATTCGGAAGATAATCCACCTTAAGCTTTGCTCCGTTTACAGAAGTCCAACGATAAAGCTCGTCATCCTGAGCATGATAGTCATATTCAAATGAACGATTAACTACCATTTCTGCATAAATACCACCATCTGCACCAAAATTAATATCCTCAAAGAATGCACCGAAAAGCAAATCACTTATATCGTGAATTTCATCTCCTGCATCAATATTAAGTGCATAGGCTCCGTCCTTGTTGTATGAAGTTACAGTATTTGCGCCTGTATTATCAACAACAATTTCATAATCCTCTGTTGTCCCGCCTTCATCCTCATGACAAGCAGTAAGAGCAGTAAGTGCCACACCAATTGCCATTACGGTACATAAAAACTTCTTTGCTGATTTACTCATAAATATTTCCTCTCATTATCAACGTATTTAATTTATTATATAAAAATTAAATCTTATAGTCAATAAATTATTTCAGCTTAACCATTGACATAAATGTGATTTCTGTATATAATTTGAAAATGATTTTCAAATTCATATTGAAAGGTTATATTATGAGTTACATTACAAAACAAAGCAAATTGGTTTATGATTTTTTAGAAAGCCATTCAAATAAACATTTTTCCGCTGAAGAAGTGTATTTTGCACTTGTTTCACAGGGTGAACACATCGGAAGAACAACAGTTTATCGTCAATTGGATAAGCTTTGTGAAAACAATTGTGTAAGAAAGTTTTTATTAGGTGATAACGGTGCTTGTTGTTATCAATTCCAGTCAGAAAATTGTCATAATCACTATCATTTGAAATGTTCTTTATGCGGTACTCTTATTCATACGGAATGTGACTTTCTTGACAAACTTTCAAACCATATTTTCAACGACCACCAATTCATTCTTGATGGTTCTAAAACTGTACTTTACGGAATTTGTCAACAATGCCGAAAGGAGGAAACAGTATGATTACTCTCCTTCATACACATATTGAAGCATCAATTCATTCTGCATCGGATGTTTTTGACACTTTATTCCACTCCTTCCTTGACACATTGAAAATGCTCCCCTTCCTTTTTGTTGCCTTTCTTTTCATTGAGTTTCTTGAACACAAGGCTCAGGACAAAATAAAACACATTTTTACTCGTGCAGGTTCTGCCGGACCCTTAATAGGTACCGTTTTGGGTTGTATTCCGCAATGTGGGTTTTCTGTTATGAGCGCAAATCTGTATTCAAGCCACATTATAGCATTGGGTACGCTTATTGCTGTTTTTCTTTCCACATCCGACGAAGCAATAATTTTACTTGCCACTTCACAAAATGGCAGCACTGAAATACTTAAATTAGTTATTACAAAAATAATTATCGCATTGGTTTTCGGTTATACAATTTACTTTATAGAAAAGAAAACTCATAAAGAGCATCATCACCACCATCATGCACACGATTTATGTGAACACGACCATTGTGGTTGTGAAGAAAACGGTGGAGTTTTACGTCCTGCACTTATCCACACAGTAAAGGTTTACGGATTTGTTCTTTTATTTACCATTGTAATTGATATGGTTGTTGCTTTAATCGGCACTGATAAATTTTCTGCCATTTTACTTTCTGATTCTGTTTTTCAGCCATTCCTTTCTACTTTAATCGGCTTTATTCCAAACTGTGCTTCGTCAGTCTTGCTCACCCATCTTTACATAGAGGGAACCTTAACTTTCGGCTCTCTTATTGCAGGACTTTGCACAAATGCCGGAGCAGGATTACTCATCTTATTCCGTGACAAGTCAAAAATTAAAAACAATTTAAAAATCGTTGGACTTTTGTATATTTGCTCTGTTATTCCCGGTATTATTCTTCATCTCGTTAAAACTATATAATTATTAAAAATAATTCTTTACTTTCAAGTTTTAATGTGTTAAAATGTTAGTGGAATAGATTAGGGAGGCATATACAAAATGGGTATTGAATTTAAAAACGAAAATACAGAATTTCTTGTAAAATGTATTATGCAGTTAAAAACTGAAAAGGAATGTTATGACTTTTTCCAGGACCTTTGCACAGTAAATGAGTTTCACTCAATGGCACAGCGTTGTGTTGTTGCAAAGATGCTTTCTGATAAAAAGGTTTATAACGATATTGTTAAAGCAACAGGTGCTTCAACAGCTACAATCAGCCGTGTTAATCGTTCACTTAACTATGGTGCTGATGGTTATGAAAAGATTTTTGAAAGAGTTGAAGAATGAGTTACGGTATTTTTTCATCAGTCTATGACATTTTAACTGAAAATGTAGAATACGAAAGAATTGCCAATAAAGTATGCTCTCTGCTACACGAAAACGGTGTTGACGGAGGGCTTTTGCTTGACTTGGGATGTGGCACAGGCACTCTTTCATTTATGCTTGAAAAAATGGGATACGATGTAATCGGCGTTGACGCAAGTGAAGATATGCTGATGGTTGCCAACGAAAAGAAATACGACGAGAACTCCTCTGCCCTTTTCCTTTGTCAAAAGGCAGAAGAACTTGATTTATATGGTACTATTAACTGTGCCGTTTCTGTGCTTGACACAATAAATCACATTTATCGAATGGAATGGGTTGCCCAAGCATTTGCACTGATTTCTCTTTTTATGGAAATGGGTGGTATTTTTATTTTTGATATAAACACACCATATAAGCACGAGAAAATTTTAGGAAACAACACCTTTGTTTATGATACGGATGAGGTATACTGTGTATGGCAAAATTCTTTTAACAAGGAAGAAATGGAAACAAAAATAGACCTTGACTTCTTTATTAAAAACGAATATGATGAATGCTTTGAAAGATATAGCGAAAGCTTTTCAGAGTATGCTTATCCGCCCGAAGATATACTTTTTATACTTGAACAATGCGGATTTGAAATATTAGGTACTTATGACGATTACAGCGACAATCAGGTAAATGAAGAAACACAACGAATCACTATTGTGGCAAAAAAAATAAAGACTATATTTAAGGAAGAATTAAAATGAACAAACTTGTAAGAATGATTTCGGAGGACGGAACATTATATTGCCTTGCTCTCAATTCCACAGAAATGGTCAGAGAAATGCAGCAAACTCACAACACCTCAAAGGTTTGCTCTGCTGCATTAGGAAGACTGATTACAGGTGCTTCAATGATGGGAGCACTTTTAAAGGGTGAAAAGGACACTCTCACTCTTAAAATAAGTGGTGGCGGACCTGCATCCCCTGTTGTTGCAGTTGCAAATTCAAAGGGTCAGGTCAAGGGTTACATCGGTGACTCAAGAGTTAATCTTCCACTTAATAATAAAGGTAAGCTTGATGTTTCTGGTGCTGTCGGCAAGGACGGTTTCCTTACAGTTATTAAGGATTTGGGTCTTAAGGAGCCTTATTGTGCACAGACACCTATTGTTTCGGGTGAAATTGCAGAAGACCTTACGGCATATTATGCAACAAGTGAACAGACTCCTACCGTTTGTGCTCTCGGCGTACTTGTTGACCCACAGACAGAAGATGTGCTTTTAGCAGGAGGATTTTTAATTCAATTGCTTCCGACTGCCGGTGAAGATACAATCTCACTTGTTGAAAAGAGCCTTGAAGGTATTAAGCCTGTTACAACAATGCTTGCAGAAGGATTTACTCCTGAACAAATCTGTGAAACCGTACTTTCAGAATTTCAGATGCAGTTTCTCGATACTCAGAATGTAGAGTACAAATGTGATTGCAGTACAGAAAGAGTGACAAGAGCACTTATTAGTGCCGGAGAAGAAGGTCTTCGTGAAATGGCAGAAGATGAACAGACGGAAGTTTGTTGTCATTTCTGTAATAAGAAATACATCTTCCCAAGAGAGAAAATCTTGAAGTTATTGAAAGAAGCAAGTAAATAAAAGAGTAAAAGGTGAAGAGAAATCTTCACCTTATTTTTATAATTTAAAATACAATACTTTAAATATATACTTTAACAATACAAAAGGACAGACTTGCGAAAGCCTGTCCTTGATTTATTTTTATTTAATTAGTCAACCTTTACCGTCCAACCGAATGTATCTTCAAGTTTACCATATTGGATGCCTGTAAGGGTATCATAAAGTTTCTGTGTGAGTTCACCGATTTCAAAATTGTTGATTTCAACAACATCATCCTTGTAACGAAGTGAACCAACAGGAGAAATAACCGCTGCAGTACCTGTACCGAATACCTCTTCAAGAGTGCCGTTTCTACCTGCATCCATAACTGTATCAATTGCAAGCTTACCTTCGTTAACCTTATATCCCCAATTCTTGAGAACTTCAATACAACTCATTCTTGTGATACCCGGAAGAACTGTACCTGATGTTGCTGCTGTATAGATTTCTCCGTCAAGCTTGAACATAATGTTCATAGCGCCAACTTCTTCAACATACTTTCTTTCAACACCGTCAAGCCAGAGAACCTGTGAATAACCAAGTTTATGAGCCTTTTCACCTGCTGCCATAGATGCTGCATAGTTACCGCCACATTTGATAGCACCTGTACCACCAGGACAAGCACGAACAAATTCTTCTTCAACATAAATCTTAACAGGATTAAGACCCTCTGCATAGTAAGCACCTGATGGTGAGCAGATAATGATGAACTGATATTTTGCTGATGCCTTAACACCGAGAATTGGTTCAGTAGCAATTGTGAATGGTCTGATATAAAGGCTTGTGTCAGGTTCTGACGGTACCCAATCCTTATCTACTGCTACAAGAGCTTTAACAGCATCAACAAAGTCAGCAACAGGAATCTGTGGGATACAGAGTCTGTCGTGAGTTGACTGCATTCTTTCAGCATTCTTGTCAGGACGGAAAAGCTGAACGTTACCGTCTGCACAACGATAAGCCTTAAGTCCTTCAAAGCATTCCTGAGCATAGTGGAAAACAAGTGCTGACGGGTCAAGTACAACAGGCTGATAAGGTACGACTCTTGCGTCGTGCCAACCCTGACCTTCATCATAGTCCATAATAAACATATGGTCTGTGAAAATATGACCGAATCCTAAATTTTTCCAATCAGGCTTCTGTTTAGGTGTTGTTGTTTTTTCAATTCTGATTTGCATTTGCGAACATCTCCAATGTATAAATATTTCTTATTTTGTTTTGTAATTAGGAACAAGTCGTTTAAGGAAGTCACGAACCTCCTGAGGTTTAAGGTCAGGGATTGAATGAATATCCTTTTCAAGTTGTTCGTCATCAATAACCAATGGTTTAGTGACAAAAATCTTATCATTACCTGTTTTTCTTCTCTGGTCAAGCTCTTCTTCAAGAGAAAGTTCCTCATAAAGCTTTTCGCCCGGTCTGAGACCTGTAAACTGAATATCAACATCCTTATACGGTTCAAAGCCTGACAACTTTATCAGATTCTCTGCCAGTGTAACAATTTTAACAGGCTCACCCATATCAAGAACGAAAATTTCGCCACCCTTCGCAAGACCACCAGCCTGTACAACAAGCTGACTTGCTTCAGGAATTGTCATAAAGTATCGTGTGATGTCAGGGTGTGTAACTGTAACAGGACCACCGTTTTCAATCTGTTCTTTAAAAATCGGAATAACACTTCCGTTTGAACCAAGGACATTACCGAAACGTACTGCAGCAAACTTTGTACCCTTTGAAACCTTGCTGAAATGCTGAACAATGATTTCACAAACACGCTTTGTTGCACCCATAACATTTGTAGGATTAACAGCCTTGTCCGTTGAAAGAAGAACAAAATTTTCTACACCGTATTCATCAGAACAAAAAGCTGTATTGTATGTACCGAGAATATTATTCTTGACTGCTTCATAAGGGCTGTCTTCCATAAGCGGAACATGTTTATGTGCTGCTGCATGGAAAACTGATGACGGATTGAATTCCTCAAAAACTTCACGAAGTCGATTTATATCACGAACCGAACCTATACGGATTTCAACCTGCGGTGCACCGCAATACTGTCTGTCGAGAGAGTTTTTAAGTGTAAATGCGTTGTTTTCGTAAATATCAAAAATAACGATTTTCGCAGGATTGTAACGAGCTATCTGACGACAAAGCTCACTACCGATTGAACCGCCACCACCTGTTACAAGAACTGTTTCATTAGTAACGTATTTACAAATATCGGGGTCAAGCTGAACCTCAGGACGTGACAACAAATCAAGAACCTCAACTTTACGGATTTTATCAGTAAATGATTTATTTACTCCACCAAACTCATTAACATTAGGTGCAATTTTCAAACTACATCCTGTTGACATTGCAATACCCAGAATTTCGTTTTTCCTTTCAGAATCAATTGATGAAATACAGAAAAGTATTTCATTTATATCATACTTTGTTACAAGTGTAGGGATATCTTCACACTTACCTGCAACAGGAATATTTCTGATTCTGAGTTTTTGCTTTGCAGGGTCATCATCAACTATACACACCGGTGAGCCAAACTTATATCCTGAAAGATTCATTTCATAAAGCACTGCATTGCCCATATTGCCGGCACCGATAATCATAATGTTCTTATTCACAGTACCACTACGTCTTTTCAGATTGGAATGCATAGCTCTGAACGATTTGTAACAAGTTCTTATACCAACACAAAGGAATGTGATAAATAAGAATGAATCAATGTATGCAATAAGCGGAAGACAGCCAATACCGAATAACTCTCCCGATTTCATGCAGATGTAATCGATAAGGAAGCATATAACTGTGCTGATTCCAGCACCGATAACAGTTTTTGTCAATTCAAGGAATCCCATATATCTCCACAAATTGGCATAAAGCTTTGCAATTGTAAAAACTCCAAGATAAACAACTGTAACATATGGCATTCTTATAAGCATCATATCAATGATATCCTTAGGCATAACTGAATAATCAAGATAATGAAGATATATTGAAGCAAGATACGAACCGTTGACAAATAAAAAGTCAATAAGAATCATTACAGCTTGTTGTATTCTTGAATAAGTAAAAAACTTTTTCACAAAGACACACCATAATAATTTATTCAATCTCAATATAGCATTTTACTCCTCTTTTAATGTGTTGTCAATGGAATGTATTTAAAATCTCATATATTATAGTATATTTTTACCCTTTACATTAACTGTAGAAAATGGTAAAATTATTATGATTATAGAGATTAAGGAGAACTAAAAATGATTGGATTAGGAAAATGGACCGGTGACATTGAAACCTCAATGATTAGCGGCAATGCCATAGTTGAAATCACTGATAATAATGGAGAATATGATTTTTCCGTTACTGTTCCTTCCCTCAAAAAACTCCCTAATTTCAGAGTTTACGATATTAAAGAAAAAGGAAACAGTCTTTCCGGCAAGGCAGAAATTGACCTTATGGGCAAAATGAATGTTGATGTCTGTGTAGAAATCAATGGTGACACTTTTACAGGATATATCAAAGTTCCTTTCTTTGGTAAAGTTGAAATTAAAAATGGTAGAAAAATAGGTTAATTATGAATAACGCAAAACAAACTTGTCCTCACGCAAAAAAATGCGGCGGATGTCAGTTATTAAATCTTTCATATGAAGAGCAATTACGACATAAACAGGTAAAAGTTATTCGTCTTTTAGGCAGATTCTGTCATGTTGAAGAAATTATAGGAATGGACAATCCGTATAATTATCGTAATAAAGCTCAGTATGCTTTCGGTCGTGGCAGAAAAGGTGAAACTGTTGCAGGCGTTTATCAATCATCAACTCATAAAATTGTTGATATTGAACGCTGTATGCTTACCGACCCTAAGGCTGACGAAATTGCAAACACAATCAAGAAGCTGTTAAAGAGCTTTAAGATGAAACCGTATGACGAGGTTTCCCGTCAGGGATTTTTAAGACACGTACTTGTAAAAACCGCTTTCAAAAGTGGTGAAGTAATGGTTGTACTTGTTACAGCAACACCGCAATTTCCATCAAAACGTTCATTTATCAATGCACTTGTTGGCAGACATCCTGAAATCACAACAATCGTGCAGAATGTGAATAACAAATTCACAAGTATGGTGCTTGGGGATAAGAGTGAAGTGCTTTACGGTGACGGAAAAATCACTGAAGAGCTATGTGGGCTTAAATTCCGTATTTCACCAAAAGCATTTTATCAGATTAATCCTGTGCAAACTGAAATTCTTTATAACAAGGCACTTGAATATGCAGATTTCATAGGTGACGAGAGAATCATAGATGCCTACTGTGGTACAGGTACAATCGGACTTATTGCAAGTAAAAATGTGAAAAGTGTTTTGGGTGTTGAAATCAACAAGGATGCTGTAAAGGATGCCAAAGAAAATGCAAAGCTCAACGGAATTGAAAATATTAAGTTTTTCCCTGCAGATGCAGGAAAATTTATGGTTGATTTATCAAACAACAACGAACAGATTGATGCAGTAATTATGGACCCTGCCCGTGCCGGTAGTGATATTCCGTTTTTATCATCACTTGTAAAACTAAACCCTAAAAAGGTTGTTTATGTAAGTTGTAACCCTGAAACATTAGCAAGAGATTTAATGTATTTAAGTAAAAACGGATACAAAGTTAAGAAGATACAACCGGTTGATATGTTCCCACACACGGACCATGTTGAGAGTGTAGTCCTTTTAAGTCGGAAAGATGTCTACGAGAGAATAAAGTTCGATGTGAATGTTGAGGAATTGAATAGGATAAGTCAGTCAAAGTGAAGCGGAGGTGATACTGTGTTATTTCACGTTTTTAATTCTCAAGAAGAGAGAAGAACATATGGCGGTTCCGCATTTATTGAAATTCAGTTTTGCAAATTATCTGCCAAAAGAAAAGTAACCGAACGTGTAGCACTGCGCAGTATTGAGCATTGGCAAAATGATTCGTTGTATGTAGATGATGAAGATTTATTTTACAACGAATACCACTGCATTTTTGATGCCATGGATATATTCGGCATGAATTACTACGGTCCGGAATCAATAAATTCCGTTATTAAGAAACTTATCACAGTGAAACCAAAAGATTATGAGATTTTGGCTAATTGGCTAAATAAGGCAAAAGAGTATAACGGCTTTTATATTTTAGGATTATAATCGATGAAATGCCATCAAATTTCTGTGGTGGATTTCCAACCTAAAGGCATTACAGACGAATGTGTATGTTTAATTGAAAGGAAATAAATTTATGGGATTATTTGACATATTCAAGAAAAAAGAACCTGTGACTGATGAACAGTTGAAATGGGAGTATTTATGGGAAAAATGGCGACTTGAAGAAGTGCCTGAGCCATACAATACAATTATGACATATTACAAGGAAATCAAAAAAGAAGGTCATACACGATTTTTCCTTAATATTGCATTCTGTGGTGAAGTCGAAAAGGCCGTTGATAAAATCGGCAGTTTATTACCGGATGTTCTTTGTGAAAACCTTAAAACTGCATATTCACACTATGTTATTCTTGTGAACGAAGAAAATGAGGAAACAGAACAGAAAATCCGCGATTGTGATACAGTTTTTGATGAAAATGAAAAGTTGATTCTTGATATTATTCAGGAATATGCTGATACATTGGAGGTATAATCGGATGTTTGAGATTAGAAACAAAGAATTTTATATGAATGGAAATCCTATCAAGATTTATTCAGGTGCTATGCACTATTTCCGTACTGTTCCTGAATATTGGGAAGACAGACTGACAAAATTAAAACTTGCCGGTTTCAATACTGTTGAAACTTACACTTGTTGGAATCTTCACGAGCCAAAGCCGGGTGAATTCCATTTTGACGGTATTCTCGATATCGAAAGATTCGTTAAAACTGCACAGAAAGTAGGTCTTTACTGTATTGTAAGACCGGGTCCGTATATCTGTGCTGAATGGGATTTTGGTGGTCTTCCTGCATGGTTGCTCAAAGACAAAAATATGCAGATTCGTTGCATGTATCCTGATTTCCTCACTTGTATTGAGCGTTATTACAAGGAACTTTTAGGAAGATTAAAGCCATTACTTATGACAAATGGCGGCAACATCATTATGATGCAGGTTGAAAACGAATACGGTTCATACGGTAATGATAAGGATTATCTTCGTTTTGTTGAAAAGCTTACTCGTGATTGTGGTATTGATGTTCCCCTTTTCACTTCTGATGGTAGTTGGAAGAATATGCTTTCAGGTGGTTCATTACCACATATTTATAAGGTTCTTAACTTTGGCTCACGTGCTAAAACTGCCTTTAATGTTTTCAAAGATTTTCCTAATGATGGTCCTAATATGTGTGGTGAATTCTGGTGCGGTTGGTTTGACCATTGGAGAGATAAGCACCACACAAGAAAACCTGAATCAGTTGTAAAAGAAGTTCAGGAATTTGTTGATTGTGGTGCAAGCTTCAACTTCTATATGTTCCACGGTGGTACAAACTTCGGTTTCAATGCGGGTGCTAACCATAATCCGGGCAGTGCTTATGAGCCAACTATCACAAGCTATGACTACTGTGCACTTCTTAATGAATGGGGCGATTATACTCCTGCATATCACGCGGTCCGTGACCTTTTACATAAAGCACAGGGTATAGAAAAGCAAGAGCTTTTACCTTCTCCAAAGCTTCAGAATATCGGTACAGTACAGCTTACCGAATCTGCAAGTCTTTTTGAAAATATTGATGCAATCGGTGAAAAGCATCGTGTTCCTGTTCCTGAAAGTATGGAATACTTTGGTCAGAATTTCGGTATGATTTACTATGAAACAGTTATTCGTGGTCACTATGACCCAATTCCTTTGATGATTAGAAATGTTCACGATTTCGGCTTTGTCTATGTTGATGACAAGTACAAGAAATTCATTGACCGTACCAAATATACTAAACCTTTCAAATTTTCATTAGGTGCTATCTACAAAAAGATTGCAAAGGATAATCAGGATACAGAAACTGTATTTATTGGCTCTGTTGACGGTGAAAAGAAAATTGGTCTTCTTATTGACACTATGGGTCGAGTAAACTATGGTGAAAAAATGATGGACAGAAAAGGTTTTTCTGACATTATTATCGGAAATCAGCGTCAGATGGGTTATGATGTGTGGACTTTACCTCTTGATAACCTTGAAAAATTAACATACAAACCTGCTGAAAGCTTTAACAAGGATAATGGTGCTATGTTCTACAAAGGCACATTCAAAGCAAATTCACAAGCTGATTGCTTTGTGCATCTTGATGGCTTTGACAAGGGTTATGTCTGGGTTAATGGTTTTAATCTTGGCAGATATTGGCAGGTTGGTCCACAAAAATCACTCTATCTCCCAGGTTGTCTTTTAAAAGAAGAAAACGAAATTGTTGTTCTTGAAACTCTTGGAATGAAAAATCCTGAAATTAAAATTCTTGATAAACACGAATTAGGTTAAGAGGTGTTAATATGGCTGAAAAATGGGTACAGGTATGGGGTCAAGCACATTCTGCACTTTCACATTTCTATTATCCATCCTGTAAAAAGACTTATAGAACAGTTATTCACTCTGCTATAAGTGGCAGTAAACTCCGACTTGAAATATGCAACAGACCCGGTAAAACTCCTGTCCGAATCGGTGGAATAACCGTTGCAAAATGTGACCAGAACGGAACATTTATCGGTGGAGTATATGAAACTGTTACAGTTAAATCAAAAGAGTCATTTACACTTCCAAAAGATAGTATTATCAGAACCGACCCTGTTGATTTGAACATTGGTGTGGACGAATATTTCTGTGTCAGCATTTATGTAATAAGCGGTGACCTTTGCAGTGGTAATCTTATAGATAATGTTAATCTTATTACAATCAAGGGTGACTACACAAAAATTCCTCATGCTGAAAACCAACCAAGAATAAGGGATAGTGTCCGCAAGGTTGCATCAAGTCTTCTCCGTATGTGCTTCCACAAGCCTATTCCTCTTATTAATACAGTTGAACTGTTAAACGATGAAGGCGCAACTTCGATTGTTGTTTTTGGTGACTCAATAAGTCAACAAGGTTTCTGGACAAATGCTTTTGAAAAACGAATCCGTGAAAATTTCAAAGGCAGATACACTGTTATCAATCGTTCAATTATGGGTAACAGAACATTAAGGGATTTCAGCAAACGATTCCCCTGCCCCGGTCTTTTTGGCATAAGCGGAATCAAGCGTTATGAAAACGATGTTATAAGATTCCCTGATGCTGAATACGTTATCTTTGTTCTTGGAACAAACGATTTTCTTCAGTATGGTACAATTTCTGCACCTAAGAGTGAAAAACCCACACCGGAAGAAATGCTTGATGCAGTAAAAAAACTATCAAACAGAGCCCACGAAGCTGATAAAAAATTCATTATTATGAATGTGCTTCACTTTGGTCACTGCATCGACTCTCGTCCTGAAAAAAACAATATGGTACAGGAATACAACAATTTGCTTATGAAAAATAAATACTATTTTGATATGGTATATGACCAGGCAAGCTATTGTATTGATGAGGATAAACCAAATTGTTCAAGGCTCGAGCTTTTAGGCAAGGACAAGCTTCATCCAAATTTTGAGGGTGGTCAGGTTGTAGCTAATAATTTTAATTTAAATATATTCAGGTAAAATATTTTTACATAAAAAAATCGCCGAGGAAAAACCTCGGCGATTTCTTTTTATTTAATTATTCAGCTACAGGAGCTGCAACAGGGCAGCTATCTGCACAAGCACCACAATCAATACATGTATCAGCGTCGATTACATAGATGCCGTCGCCTTCAGAAATAGCTTCAACTGGACAATCTGCTGCGCAAGCGCCACATGAGATGCAGTCTTCAGTAATTTTGTATGCCATGTTATGTACCCTCCCTTTATTGGTATATTATCATTTTAGCACAATAAAACGAAAAATCAAGTACTTTTTACTCAATTCCTTTTAATGCCTCTAATTCCTCTTTTTCCACTCTGATATGTGCGTCCTTAATAAGTTTTACAGAGTGACGATGAATTACAAGTGGTGCAGCATCAGGACGACGGTCAAGGCTAACCTTTAACATTCCTGTAATAAGGTTATTTTCAATAACTCTACCCTTTCCGTCAGGTGTATCAACAATAGCACCAACCTTTGGAGTAACACGGAGAAGATGCTCATAAGTTTCCTGTTCATATTTAAGGCAACACATAAGTCTTCCGCAAGTGCCACTGATTTTTGTAG
>JAZNTF010000057.1:0-6516 GCA_045591625.1 Candidatus Fimenecus sp. | reverse complement strand
CCTGAATACGAAAAAGATATTCAGACTTATGTTGTTCCATCAACAGTAACAAAGCTTGGTGAAATGTGCTTTAACTACGCAAACCTTCGTTATATTTATCTTCCTGAAGGTTTAAAGACAATTGAAACTCTTGCAGTATTTAAGCTTCACGAAAGAGTTGACGCATGGGGCACAACACCATCACTCACACATATTTATTCATATAAGGGTGAGGCAACAGAATCACGTTTTACATCTCAGGATGCACTCGGTGAGGTTTATCTTTCACTTCCTGAGGGACTTGAATTTATCGGTTCTGACGCATTCAGTTATAACCAGAGCTTGCAGTATGTTTATATTCCATCATCAGTAAAACATATTGGTCACCATGCTTTTTGGGATACATGTTATAAAGAAGATGGAGAGCTTAAGGGTGTAACGGTTGCTAATGTTGCAGTCAGTGAGGAAGATTTCACATCATTAGAAATTGGTGATGATTGGATTCCGAAGTATGACTACTTGTTATTCAAAAAGGCAATCGATGTAAGCTATTCAGCACAAAGACAGGCAATGCCTAACTAATATAAAAACCTCCTCATCGTGTGATGTGGAGGTTTTTTATAAATTTATAATAAAATATGCGATATAGTTAAAAAAGGAGAGTGGTTTTGCCACTCTCCTACTTTCGATGTACCCTGTTTATAGATGATACAATTATGCGCCGATAAAGCCAAGAATTGTTTCAAAAACCTGAGAAACGATGTTCTGTGCTTCAGGGTCTGCACCTGCAATACCAAGAATACTCAATACAAATTCAAAAATTGATGCTAACATTTCGTTTTCCTCCTTTTTAGTTTATAGACAAAATATTACTCTTTTGTCTATAAACGTATTTTATCACAAATATTGACACCTGTCAATATTTGTGATAAAACTTATACAGAAAATAAGTATTTGTCAAATTAAAACAATTTTATCTAAAAGAATATTTTAAATATTTTTTTGTGTAAAATGAAAATAATTAATCCCGTAACTCCTTTAATAATATTATTTTTATTTCTTTATTTTATATTATTTTTAGTTCCCAAAATAGGGAATAGTCAGTCCCAAACTAGGGAATGGTTATTTCTAATTTTCAGCAGGGAATCGGAGATATTCAAATTATATTTTGTCGCTGAAGTGCAAAGTGCAAAACGCAAAGTGTCGGAACCGCGTTGCGATTGTAATTGTGATAGAATCAACAATCCTTGTAGGGTCGGGTAAGTCTCGCCTGCCGGCTCGGTCGGTGCTTCTGCTTCGCAGAGGTCTCCACCGGAGACCCGCACCCGTGCCCGACCGAGAGCGTGTTGTTTACTACGGGCAGACACGGAGATCTGCCCCTACAACGGACCACAATGGATAAGATTTATAATTGCGTCGCAGACCTAAAATTATGAATTGCGATTTGCGAACTACGAATTTCAACTCCCCGATAAACTCCGATTTGTTAGTAGGGTTATGATAACGAATATTGCAGTGTTAAAAGATGTGTGGTAAAATAATTTAAAATAAAATATGGAGAGATTCTTGTGATTAAAAAGATAATATCAATTATTATGTCCATTTTATCCATATTTCCGTTTTTCGGAAATAAAGACTTAATTAAAGTGAACCTTAAAATTCTTGATTCACCTCTGGAGGAGTTTTCCATGAAAAATATAACACTTTTAGATTCTTATGAGCAAAATGCCTTCCAAAAGGAAGTTGAATATCTTAAATCACTTGAGTCTGACAGACTTATGCGTGGCTTCGGTGATATATCCGGAATAAAAATTGATGCAGAAAAATATGGCGGATGGGAAACATCTGCGATTCAGGGGCATACTCTTGGCCATTATCTTACAGCAGTTTCTCAAGCTTATGCTTCATCAGGTGACGAGGAATTAAAGCAAATCACAGACTATATGATTTCAGTTTTAAATGATTGTCAGCTTGAAAACGGATACCTTCACGCTATTCCTGAGGAGCATTTTGACCGAATTGAAAGTGGTAATACATCAGGCACTTGGGTTCCTTGGTATTCAATGCACAAAATTCTGGCAGGGCTTATTGATGTCTATACATATACAAATAATGACGACGCGCTTAAAATGGCTTCAAAGCTCGGAAATTGGGTTTTCTCACACACAAGTAAATGGACAGAAGAAACTCAAAAAACAGTTCTTAACGTGGAATACGGCGGAATGAATGATTGCTTGTATAATCTTTATAAATATACTAAAAACGAAAATCATCTTTCAGCTGCTCACAGTTTTGATGAGATGACACTTTTTGAGCCACTTTACGAAGGCCAGGATATTCTTAACGGAAAACACGCTAATACAACCATTCCTAAAATTGTGGGAGCAGTTAACAGATATAATGTAACAGGTGAGGAGTATTATCTTCAGGTTGCAGCAAATTTTTGGGAAATGGTTGTGGAAAATCATACATATATTACGGGTGGCAACAGTGAATGGGAACATTTTGGTGAGCCGAAGGTACTTGATGCAGAACGAACAAATTGCAATTGTGAAACCTGTAATACATATAATATGCTTAAACTTACACGGGAGCTTTTCAAAGCAACAGGTGATAAGAAGTATAGTGATTATTACGAAAATACATTTATAAATGCAATTCTTTCATCACAAAACCCTGAAACAGGTATGACAACATATTTTCAGCCAATGGCAACAGGATTTTTCAAGGTTTATAGTAGTCAGACTGACCATTTCTGGTGTTGTACAGGCTCGGGAATGGAAAATTTCTCAAAACTGGGTGACAGTATTTATTTCCATAGTGCTGATAGTATATTTGTGAATCGATACACATCTTCAGAGGTAGTCTGGGAAGAAAAAGGTCTTAAAATTACACAAAATGCAGATTTGCCAAAGGTCACATTTACCGTAAATGGCTCTTCAAATGCAAAAATCCTTCTCAAAGTTCCTGATTGGTGCGAAGAAAAACCTGAGGTTGTTATTAATGGAAAAAAGGAATTTGTTATAGTTAAGAATGGAATTATCACTCTTGAGAAACAATGGAATGACGGTGACACAATCGAGTACAAAATGAATATGAAGGTTACTGTTCATCCGCTTCCTGATAATGAAAATACGGTTGCATTCAAATACGGACCATGGGTACTTAGTGCAAATATGGGTAATCAAAATATGCATACAAGTACAACAGGAGTTAATGTTACTGTACCTTTATGGGATTCGGATTTGAGTGATATGCTCCTTGTAGAAAATGGAACAGTCGGCAAATGGCTTCGTAATATTGATAAAAATCTCGTGATGAATAACGATAGTCTTGAATTCCATCTTAAAGGCACAAATCAAAATCTTGTTTTCACTCCTCATTATAAGCAACACACAAATCGTTATGGAATTTATTTCACCGTTACAGACAGTAAAACGAAATTACCTGAAAACGAAAATGATAAATATATTGTGATAGATTCGTTGCCTGTTGGTAATGACCAATATGAATTTTCACATAATCTCAAATCGGAAAATTCTACTTCAGGAAATTACAAGGGACTTATGTTCCGTGATGCAACATCCGAGGGTTGGTTCAGTTATGATATGGCAGTAGATAACACTACTGCAAACTATATCAAGGTTAAATATTATAGCGGTGATGTGGGCAGAAGATTTAAAATCTTTATTGATGGTGAGCTTTTTAAGAATATTACCTTGGAAGACCCATATCCAAATAATTTTTATGATGTGTACTATGAAATTCCAAAAGAATTAATAGGAGAGAAAGATAAAATTACTATAAAATTCCAGGCAGAAAAAGATAGCTTCGCAGGTGGAATTTTTGACAGATTAAGTATTGTAAAACAAAAATAGCAAAAAAATACCCACAAGGTTTTTCCTTGTGGGTAAAATTTTTATTTACTCTTCATTCGGATTATGTCTCTGTAGCTTATGAGTTCAACTCCGTGAGCATTAAGAGTTTTTTCTGTTTCAGGGTCCTTCATAAGCTGATATTCCCATACTCGTTGTTGCCAAAGAGGAACAATTGATTTTAATTCATCTGTTTCAAGGGCAGGGTGTACGTAAGTTTCTGTAACTCCTTCAGGAAGGTCGCACCAGATTTCGAGAATTCTCTTTTTATAGTTTTCATAAGAATCAATCGGCATAACATCCCAGTCAGGGAAAAGAAGGAAGTCAGGCATTATAACATTGTACTGTTTTCCCCATTTCTTTGAAAGGAGAGTAGAAGCCTGATATGCAAAATATGGTGTACCGCGAGGACAAGCACGTTTATCGTGACCGGTATACATACGGAAAGCATATCCGTAGTCACCACATACACGAAGTGTCATTTTAAGAAGAGAAAATCTTCCTGTAAGATGTCCGTAAAGTGAGCCCATATGATTGTCAACGTGTGAAGGCTTCATACCCATAGCATGAGCTAAGTCAATCTGTGCTCTGATTTCAGCTTCAATTTCATCAGATTTGCCATAAGTGTCAGCATCTTCACCAGATGCCCACAAATAACCATCCTTATCGTGAAGGCTTGGACCATTTGTAATTCCCTTCCAACGATATTCGTGCCATTCAGAAGTTGTTGTAAGATGAACACCAATTGCATATTGAGGGTTATCAATAGAGAATTGAACTGCTTCTTTTGCGGCAGGGCAAGTCATCATAATTGTTGAAGATTTAAGTCTTCCTGACTTAAACAAATCAATAATAGCATCATTTGCGCTTTGGCACATACCAAAGTCATCTGCATTTACTAATAGGTATTTTCCCATAATTTTCTCCTCCAAATGTTAATGGACTAAACACATGTATTTATAGTACAACAAAATAAAAAAATATTCAATAACAAACAGTGAAAAAGATTGAAAAAATAAGAGAGAAACTATATAAAAAAGAACAAACCTGACTTTACATCAGATTTGTTCATTGTATTTTATTGAATAATTAACTGACTTATATATTCAACAAGATATTTTATTGCTTTGAGAATCCATTTAATAATAATGATTGCATCGTCTGTACCAAAATCATTAAAATCGATTGTTTCGTCAGTAACATCCGGTTCTGTTGTTGATTCTGCTGTGTCCGGATTCGGGTCAGTTGATGGTTGTGTCTGTGTTTCAGTGAAAGTTGGACCGTTAGGGTCAGTAGGCTCGATAGGAGCTCCTGAATTATCTGAAACAACAGTAATATCAATTGATGCACTGTCAAGCTCTTCGTTTGTTACAGAGTCTACAAGAAGAACTGTAAATGTAATTTGACCTTCTGCAACACCTTTGATTGTAACAGGAATATGTTCTCTGTCCCAAGCTCCCCATGCAATTGAAATAACGTCTTTTTCAGTGATTTTATAAAGAGCCTTTATTCCACCTGCATAATAGCCTGTGTAGTTAAAGATTGCTGTAGCAGATTCGCCCTTTTTGATTGTCATTGCGGTTTTTGAAACTGAAAGGTCAATTCCGGATGGGTTGTTTTCAGGTGGAGCAGAAGTTCCGCTTAATATAAAGTCATAATTACCGGTATTACCGGAAGCGCCGTTTACAACAAAGTAATATGTACCTGCAGTTAATGAAAAACTTGCCTTATAAGTGCTTTGTGTATCTACACCACCATTGTGTGATGCACTATTTTTCCAAGCAGTTGAACCATCAGCACGGTAAACATATAAAGTAATGTTTTTAATATTGTGTGTAAATGTAAGTGCTATATTGCCTGAAGAAACAGCAAATTTATAGTAATCATATTTGTCATTTTTTGCAATCTGTCCGCTGTATGTTCTGTTGATTGTTGCAGAATCTGCTTCAGCCATAGAATTGTTGTTGCCTTGGTTTGGCTCAATATAAGTTTCGTTTGATTGTTTAAGTGTAAGATTGAAAGAATAGTTACCTTCAGGAGAAGCACTCTTGTTGTATACTGAAAGATAATAGCTACCATAAGTTAAATCAATGTTTTGTGCATAAGTGATTTTGTCAGCATCACTTTCTTTTTGAAGTAAACCGCTTGACCAAACAGTTTTACCGTCTTCATCATACACAAAGAGGTAAAGGTAATCAACAGGTGAGTTTATCTGAAGCTTTACTCTGCCTGAAGAAATAATTGAGAAAGCATAAAAATCTTTTGTGCTTGAAGAAGTAAAAGTGCCGCTGTAAGTAGTGTTTAAATTGATGTTTGTTGCCGCTGCAATTGAATCACCCGCTGCAATAGATGAAATATTAAAGCAAGAGAAAATCAAAACTACAGATAAAATTACGGATAAAATCTTTTTCATTGTAATTCTCCTTTTTCAGATATCTCTATAATCTGGCCTTAAAAAATCTGATTGATTAGTTTCAAAACCACGAAATTAGAATGTATATTTCATTATATCCCAAACATTTTTACCAGTCAATAATTCTAAATATATTCTTGCAAATAATACAGAATATTTGCAATGACACGAAAAGTATCGCAGATGTTACCTTAGGTTTCTTTATTTTTTATTGTTTTACTGATAAATTGTACTTAATAACAATAAAGG
>JAZNTF010000056.1:0-5227 GCA_045591625.1 Candidatus Fimenecus sp. | reverse complement strand
AAATATCAAGATGCTATTACGGGCATCTTCATGGCGGTGCAATAAAAGGAGCTTTGAATGGTGAAAAATATGGTATAAAGTTTCATCTTAATTCAGCTGATTTTCTTGATTTTACCCCTTTATTTATCAGTAAATAATATTATTTTATTAAAATAGCTTGTTTTTTATATAAATAATTAGAAAAAACTTTTGGAAAATGTTGTAATTATATTTTTTATATGATATAATATTACGAATTTTGCGGTATTAAAAAATACAGTAAACAATAATATTCAGGAGGAATATTTGATGTTAAAGTCAACAAACAATGTAGAAAAGAATGTCTACGAACTCGAAATCGCAATTGATGGTGAAAAATTTGAGGCAGCTATTCAGAAGGCTTATCTCAAAGAAAGAAAGAATATCACAATCAAGGGCTTCAGAAAGGGTAAGGCACCAAGAGCGTTTATTGAAAAAATGTATGGTGAAGGCGTTTTCTATGAAGATGCACTCGAACTTGTTTATCCTGAAGCAGTAAGTGAAGCAATTATTGAGTCAAAACTCGAAGTGGTTGGTTCACCTTATGACCTTGAAGTGCCTGAAATCGGTAAAGATGGTGTTGTTTTAAAGCTTAAGGTTGCTGTTAAGCCTGAAGTTAAGCTTGGTGAATACAAAGGCATTAAGGCAACAAGACCGGCATGTAAAGTAGCAGCTGACGAAGTTAAAGCTGAACTTGCAAAGATGCAGGAACAGAATTCAAGAATGGTTAGCGTTGAAAAGAGAGCTGTTAAGAAGAATGACATTGCTGTTATTGACTTCGAAGGCTTTGTTGATGGCGTTGCATTTGATGGCGGTAAAGCTGAAATGTATGAACTTGCTATTGGTAGCGGTTCATTTATCCCTGGCTTTGAAGACCAGATTATCGGTCACAAGGTTGGCGAAGAATTCGATGTAAATGTTACATTCCCTGCAGAATATCAGGAAGAACTTGCGTCAAAGGATGCAGTTTTCAAGATTAAGCTTCACGAAATCAAGGTTAAGGAACTTCCTGCACTTGATGATGAATTTGCTAAGGATGTTAGTGAATTTGATACTCTTGATGAGCTTAAGAAGAGTGTAAAGGCTCAGCTTGAAGAAGCTAAAAAAGCAGATGCTGACAATAAGGTTACTAATGACCTTCTTGAAGAAGTTGTAAAGGGTATGGATGTTGATATTCCTGCTGTTATGATTGAAGCAGAAATCGACAATATCGTTGATAACTTCAGCTACAGACTTCAGTCTCAGGGTCTTGACCTTAATACATATCTTTCATACACAGGTATGGAAATGGATAAATTCAGAGAAGGTTACAAAGAAAATGCTGAAGCTCAAGTTAAACTCAGTCTTGCTGTAGAAGCAATTGTTAAGGCTGAAGGTATTGAGGCTACAGAAGATGAAGTAAATGCTGAATATGAAAACCTTGCTAAGACATATAATATGGATGTTGAAGCAGTTAAAAAGGCAATTCCTTCAGAATCTCTTGCTGCTGATATTAAGTCAAAGAAAGCAATTGACTTTGTAAAAGAAAATGCGAAAATATCAGACGAAAAATCAACTGCAAAGAAAACAACTAAAAAAGCAGAAGATGATGCAGAAAAACCTGCAAAAAAACCAGCAGCAAAGAAAACAACAAAGAAAGCTGCAGATGCTGAATAATTAAATATATGTATAAGCTTTGAAGAATTGTCCAATACTCAAAAGGACAATTCTTTAATGCTATTGAATGGAGGTTATATTATGGCACTTGTACCATACGTTGTTGAACAAACAAACAGAGGGGAAAGACAGTACGATATTTTTTCTAGACTCTTAAACGACAGAATTATCGTTTTGTCAGATGAGGTTAACGATGCAACTGCATCCTTGGTTGTTGCACAGTTGCTTTATCTTGAGGGACAGGATAGCGAAAAAGATATAAGCCTTTATATTAACAGTCCGGGTGGTTCTGTTTCAGCCGGTCTTGCAATCTACGATACAATGCAGTACATCAAATGTGATGTTTCTACAATTTGTATGGGTATGGCTGCAAGCATGGGTGCATTCTTACTTTCATCCGGTGCAAAGGGTAAAAGATTTGCTCTTCCAAACAGTGAAATTATGATTCATCAGCCTTTAGGTGGTGCTCAGGGTCAGGCTTCTGATATTAAGATTGCTGCAGAGCATATTCTTAGAACAAGAGAAAAGCTTAATAAAATTCTTGCTGAAAATACCGGTAAACCAATTGAACAGATTGCTCTTGATACAGAACGTGATAATTGGCTTTCAGCACAAGAAGCAATGGATTATGGCATTGTAGATAAAGTTTTCTATAAAAGATAAGGAGCTAATTTATGGCTAGAGAAAACGAAAAAGACAGAAATGTCAGATGTTCTTTCTGTGGAAAAACACAAGAACAAGTTGATAAGCTTATTGCAGGACCCGGTGTATACATCTGCGACGAATGTATTGAATTATGTATGGGTATTATCGATGAGAATGAAACAACAACTCATCATAATCGTGGAAAAAAAGTTAAGCTTGAAGAAAAAATTCTACCAAAGCCACAGGAAATTAAGGCAAAACTTGACGAGTATGTTGTAGGTCAGGATGATGCTAAAAAAGCATTGAGTGTTGCTGTATACAATCATTACAAAAGATTATATTGCGGTACTGATGATGGTGTTGAAATTCAGAAGAGTAATGTTGTGCTTTTAGGTCCTACAGGTGTTGGTAAAACAGTTCTTGCACAGACACTTGCAAAAATAATTGATGTTCCGTTTGCTATTGCAGATGCTACAACTCTTACTGAAGCAGGTTATGTTGGTGAAGATGTTGAGAATATACTTTTAAGACTTATTCAGGCGGCAGATTTTGATATTGAAAAAGCGGAATGTGGTATCATTTATGTTGATGAAATTGATAAAATTGCTCGTAAGAGTGAAAACCCATCAATAACTCGCGATGTAAGTGGTGAAGGCGTTCAGCAGGCACTTCTTAAAATCCTTGAAGGAACCGTTTCTAATGTTCCTCCACAGGGCGGTAGAAAGCATCCGCAACAAGAGTTTATTCAGATTGATACATCAAACATCCTTTTTATCTGCGGTGGTGCTTTTGACGGTATTGAAAGAATCGTTGAAAAACGTGCAGGCAATAACGGATTGGGATTTGGTGCAGAGATTAAGAATAAAGCGCAGTTTGAAGCAGAAGATGTTTATTCAAAGGTTATTGCACAGGACCTTGTTAAATTTGGACTTATTCCTGAACTAGTTGGTCGTGTACCTGTTATAACAGCTTTACAACAGCTTTCAAAAGATGATTTAATCAGAATTCTTTCTGAACCTAAGAATGCGCTTCTTAAGCAGTTTAAAGCTTTGTTTAATATGGATAATGTTGAACTTGAATTTACTGATGATGCGCTAGATGCGATTGCAGAAAAGACAATTGATAAGAAAACCGGAGCACGTGGGCTTCGTGGAATTATGGAAAGTGTTCTGATGAACATAATGTATGAAACCCCATCTGACCATACAATTGAAAAGATTATTATTACCAGAGAATGTGTTACAGATAATGCATCTCCTGAAATTGTAAGGGATGAAAAAAGAAAACCAGGTGTTCTTACATCCAAAAAGGTAAATAAATTCAATTCAAAAAAAGCTATATGATTTTAAATAAGCCACGGGAAACCGTGGCTTGTCATTTACCGGACTTTATTTAATAAATAAGGGTGATACATATAATGAAAACGAGAATTAAATCGACAATTTTATTATTTCTTACAGCAATAATTTGGGGTTTTGCATTTGTAGCACAAAGGGTAGGCGCAGACTATGTGGGTGCCTTTACTTTTAATGGTGTACGATTTATGCTTGGAACTGTATCATTGATTCCTGTAATTGTTATATTCGAAAGAGAAAAAATTGATAAAGTACTTATAAAAAACAATTTGCTTCCAGGTATTCTTGCCGGTGTAGTTTTGTTTATTGCTTCAACATTACAGCAATATGGGGTTGAAATAACAGGAAGTGCAGGTAAAGCAGGATTTCTTACAGGTTTGTATACAGTGCTTGTACCGCTTATAAGATTTGTTATGGGTAAGAAAACAAGTATATTAACCTTTATTGGTGCAATTTTTGCAGTTGCAGGACTGTTTTTCCTTTGTATGACCGGAAATGAAATATCTTTTGGTATCGGTGATATTGTTCTTATTATAGGTGCGTTTTTCTGGGCCGGTCATATTCTTGTTGTTGATAAGTTTGTACATAAAACAAGTCCATTGAAATTCAGTTTAGTACAGTTCGTTGTCTGTGGAATATTAAGTCTTGCCTTTGCAATTGTTCTTGAGGATATTGAACTTTCATCAATTAAGAGTGCGGGTATTCCTATTCTTTATGGAGGTATAATGTCTGTTGGAGTAGCGTATACTTGTCAGATATTGGGACAAAAAGAATCTGATCCAACATTTGCTTCAATAGTATTTTCAACTGAATCGGTTTTCAGCGCAATAGGTGGTGCTTTATTGCTTAACGAAATTATGGCCGGAAGAAGCTATTTGGGTTGTGTTCTTATATTCATCGGCATAGTGCTTTCTCAATTAAATATTGGAGATTTAAGGAAAAAATTAAAAAAGCAAAAATGACACTTTTATTACATTTAGTGTATTAATATTGACTTTACATACCATATACAGTAAAATTAGTCTACTCTTTATAATAATGGAGGCTTTATATGAACATTTTACAAAAGGCACAAAGAACAATATTTTTTGTTATTAAATCATTGATGTATACAATGATTATTGGCACATTCTTTGTTGTTTTCGGTACTGAATATTCTTGGTTATTACACCTTTCTAGAACAACTGGTGTTACTTTTGTTACATTCTGTGTGCTTGAAATGGCTTTGGTTTCTGTTTATGGTGGTTTTTCTATCGGCAGATTAAAAAGCAGACCAATTATTACATCTTTGTCTTTAGCAACAATCGTAACTGATATGGTTTCTCATCTTCAGTTATGTATTATGAATGTTAATGAAAACAACAATGAACATTTTGTTTATGAATCACCTGAGTTATTAATTTTAGTTTTTGTGATTCAGTTTTCATTGATTGTATTGTTTACTTATTTTGGACAATTTGTTTATTTTGAAATAAATAAGCCGGAAAAATGTTGTGTTATTACCAATTCCGAAATTGCTCTTAATTGTATTATGCCAAAAATTAAACGATATA
>JAZNTF010000055.1:0-2800 GCA_045591625.1 Candidatus Fimenecus sp. | reverse complement strand
TCTTTATCTACATGAGGAGTGAAACTATGTCATTTATCGAGTTTAAAGATGTAAATAAAATATACAAGACCGGTGAAATAGAAATCAAAGCCGTTGATGCTATAAGTTTTCCAATTGAAAAAGGAGAATTTGTTGTAATTGTCGGTCCGTCAGGTGCCGGTAAGACAACAGTGCTTAATATGCTTGGCGGTATGGATAAGCCAACAGCAGGTATCATAAATGTTGATGGTATTGATATTGCTCAGTTTAATGAAAAAGAGCTTACAGCCTTCCGTCGTGATGATGTGGGATTTGTTTTCCAGTTTTACAACCTGGTTCCGAATCTTACCGCTTATGAAAATGTTGAACTTGCAACTCAGATTTGTAAAAATCCGGTTGATGCAGAAATAATACTTGCTGAAGTTGGTCTTCATAACAGAAAGGACAATTTCCCGGCACAGCTTTCCGGCGGTGAGCAGCAGCGTGTCTCAATTGCTCGTGCTCTTGCAAAAAATCCTAAGCTTTTACTTTGCGATGAGCCTACAGGTGCTCTTGACTATATAACAGGTAAGTCAATTCTTAAATTGTTGCAGGATATGTGTCGTGAAAAGGGTATGACAGTTATCGTTATTACTCATAACTCAGCTCTTATGCCTATGGCAGATAAAATCATTAAAATCAATGATGGTAAAATAGAAAGAATTCTTTTGAACGAAAATCCAACACCTGTTGAACAGATTGAATGGTAAAGGACAGTATTAGATATGACAAAATCTCTTTCAAAAGATTTCCGAAGGGAAATTAGAAAAAGCATAAGCCGATTCATTTCTATTATGCTTATAGTTGCACTCGGTGTTGCCTTTTATTCAGGTGTCCGTTCAACAATGCCTGCTATGCATAAGACGGCGGATGCTATTTATGATAAGCAGAATCTTATGGATATCCGAGTAGTTGGTACTATGGGTCTTACTCAGAGTGACCTGGGCGCTCTCAGCAGAGTTGAGGGTATACAGGATATTGAAGGCTCTTTCACAACCGACTTTCTTTGTATCGTTCAGTCAAAGGAAATTGTTACAAGAGCTATTTCAATGACTGAAAAGATAAACGGCATAAAGCTTGAAGAGGGTAATCACCCTACAAAATATAACGAATGCTTAGTAAGTAAAGAGTTCTTGGAGGAATCAGGACTCAAAATAGGTGAAACCCTGAAGCTTTCTACAGGTACTGATACACCTGTTTCAGATACTCTTGCAACGGATACATATTTAATTGTTGGTGTATGTTCATCCTCGTACTTCCTCAATGGTGATGTGGGTACAAGTACAATGGGTGACGGTACTGCTGACGGGTATGTAGTAATTCCGAGACAAGCTTTTGTTACAGATGTTTTCACTTCAATTTATATAACTGTCAAAGGTGCAGAAGACCTTAACTGTTATAGCACTAAATATGAGAAGCTTATTGATACAGTTGCAAAGAAAATCGAGGAGATTTCATCAAAACGATGTGAAATCCGATATGCTGAAATCAATGCAAACAGTACTTCAATGCTCCTTGATGCTCGTGCTGACTATGAAGAAGCACAAAGAATGGTTGAAGAAGAGCTTACAAAAGCAGTTGATGAGCTTAACGCTAAGGAAAAACTTATTGAAGAAAGTAAAAAAGAATTAGAAGAAAACAAAGAAATTCTCGAAAATGCCGAAGAGAATTTGCCGATTTTCCAGAAAGAGGTTGAAGACGGCGAAAAGAAAATAGCAGATGCTGAAACACAGCTTGAATTAGCAAAAGGTGCTTTGAGTGAACTTAAATCAGCAATTGATGATGCTAATGATGATTTACAAGACCCTGATTTAGACCCAAATCAAGCACAGAGTATAAAAGATACTATAGGTACATTACAAATGGCTTATGATGAAGCGTCTGTAGCGATTATTGAAGCAGAAGCTGAGCTCGCGCTTGGTAAAGAGGAGCTTCTTAAGGCAAAGGTTGCTATTGGTGAATTACAGAACGCTATTGCTAATAAGGGCACACTTGTTCAGGCAGAACAGGATGTAATGGATGCGGACGCACTTCTTCGTGAAGCCCGTGAGGAATACGAAGTGTATAAGGCAGATGCTCTTGCAGAGCTTGAGGATGCAGAAGAAGAGCTTGCAGAGGCAGAGCGTGAAGTTAATGAAATGGAAGTTCCGATATGGCACGTCCTCGACCGACAGAGTATTGAAGCATATATGAGCTATGTTACAGATTCTGACAGTATAGGTGCTATCGGTACGGTTTTCCCGATGATTTTCTTCCTTGTTGCAGCTTTGGTCAGCCTTACAACAATGACTCGTATGGTTGAAGAACAGAGAATGCAGATTGGTACTATGAAGGCATTAGGTTACAGTAAGCTTTCAATTGCATCAAAGTACCTTCTTTATTCTGCGAGCGCAAGTGTTATCGGTAGTATTATCGGTGTGTTTGCAGGTGAGCTTACAATTCCGCCGATAATAATCACAGCCTATCGAGTAGTTTATTATAATCTTGGCGAAAATGTTCTCAGTCTGAATGTTCTTCATGCATTGACAGCAAGTATTCTTGCAACACTTTGTACAACATTATCAAATGATGGTATAGTATTAATAGATGAAGTCCCAAAATTTATTGAAATAAATTGTGAGAAATATGGTTTAAAATTATCTTCAACAATGCCACAAACAATTGAAGAAGAAAAATATAATCAACAAATATTATTTAGAGCAGAAATAGATAGATTAAAAATGGCAGCAGATATTATAAAAAGTGGGTCATCAGCAGTTTTAGATAGATCATTTTTATCAAC
>JAZNTF010000054.1:0-3957 GCA_045591625.1 Candidatus Fimenecus sp. | reverse complement strand
TTGAAAAATTGTTGATTTATAAAGGAAATATTTAAAAAAATTTGACAAATTCATATAAAAATGCGATAATATATGTTGTATCGACACAACGGAGTGAATATATGAGAGTAATAACAGGCGAAGCCAGAGGAAGAAAACTTATAACACTTGAGGGTGATGATGTTCGTCCTACTACCGACAGAGTGAAGGAAAGTATTTTCAACATTGTTCAGTTTGATGTT
Source organism: Candidatus Fimenecus sp. (assembly GCA_045591625.1). Classification (GTDB taxonomy): domain Bacteria; phylum Bacillota; class Clostridia; order Oscillospirales; family Acutalibacteraceae; genus Fimenecus. The sequence continues at coordinate 3,736 of JAZNTF010000054.1, read as the reverse complement.
GAGGGTGCATCGGTTCTTGACTTGTTTGCAGGTTCAGGACAATTGGGCATTGAGGCTCTCAGTCGCGGTGCTAAGCATTGTACTTTTGTGGATTCTTCAAATCGCTCAATTGAGATTGTGAAGCAGAATCTTAAAACAGTGGGCTTTGAGAAAAGAGCAAGTGTTTTTTGCGGTGATGGTAAAATGTATATTACATTAAGTCACGATAAATTTGATATTGCTTTTCTTGACCCGCCATATAACAAAAACATTCTGGATAGTGTTTTACCTGCAGTAGCAGAAAAAATGGCTGATTATGGTGTTATTCTTTGTGAAAGTGAATTGCGTGAGGTTTTACCTGAAACAGCAGGTGATTTCTCAAAACACCGTGAGTACAAGTATGGCAAAATCAAGGTTACTGCATACAGAAAGAACAAGTGAAAAATATGAAAACTGTAATTTGTCCGGGTAGTTTTGACCCGGTTACAAACGGACACTTAGATATTATACGAAGAAGTGCCAAGTTGTTTGACCATGTTATTGTGGTTGTTATGAAAAATCCCACAAAAACAAATTTCTGCTTTTCTTACGAAGAAAGAGCAGAGCTGATAAAACGTTGCACACAGGATTTTCCTAATGTTGATGTTGACATCTATGAAGGTTTGTTGGCAGAATATGCAAAGATGAAGGGCGCAGTTGCCGTTGTTAAGGGACTTCGTGCTGTATCAGACTTTGAATATGAATTCCAGCAGGCACAGATGAATAAAAAATTGAACAGTGAGTTGGAAACAGTGTTTATTAACACAAGAGTTGAAAACCTTTATCTCAGTTCAAGTGCAGTAAAGCAGATTTGCGAATTAGGTGGGGACATAAGTGATTTTGTTCCTGAAATAATTTGTGAAGATATAGTAGAAAGAATTAAAAGGGGTGTAAGCAAATGACAATAGAAAACTTGCTTGAAGAAATCGAGGCTATACTTGAAGAGGGAAAATCAGTTCCATTTACTTCTAACCTTCTCGTTGATGCCGAGGCTATTAAAACAGCTATAGAAGATATCAGACTTAATATGCCTGAAGAACTTATGCAAGCTCGAAAGATTGCTTCAGAAAGAAAAGAAATTCTCACTGCTGCTCAGGATAATGCTGACAAGATTATTGAACAGGCACACACAAGAGCAAAGGAAATCATTTCTGAAGACGAAATCACAAGAGGAGCAGAAATGCACGCTGAAGAAATTGTTCAGCAGGCAAGACAGACTGCTAACGAAATCGTTGAACAGGCAAGAGCGTCTGCTGCTGAACTTACAGAGCAGGCAAGAAACTGGTCAAAAGAGATGCGCCAGAGTGCAAGCGATTATGTAGAAAACATTGTTGCTGTTGCTGATGAATCTCTCACAAATTCTGTTAACGAAATTCGTCGTGCTCGTCAGCACCTGAAAGCTGCTGCTCAGTCAAGACGTGTTGATGAATAATTCATCTAATATTTAATATCATAAGAAGTGCACCTCGCAGCATATTTATTTATATAAATTGTGTTCGAGGTGTATATTTATGTTTGTATATTCAGTGAAGTCAGGGCAGATAAAGGTAGGAATACTTGCTGCTTTTGTTTTGGTAACTGCTGTGTCCTTGTTTATACTTTCGCGAGAAAGTCAGCAAACAGCTAATATGAACGAGCTCAGTTTTGAAGCTGAATCACATGAGGACCGAATGAAATTCATATCTCAGTTTGGCTGGGAGGTTAATGAGGAACCTGTGGAGGTCAAGGAAATTATCATTCCTGCTGAATTAAGTGATGTATATATTGCATATAACGATATTCAGAAAAAACAGGGTTTTGACCTGACTGATTTTGCAGAAAAAAGAGTAAAATGCTGGACATATAATGTGAAAAACTATGAAGGGTATGAAAATCAGGATTGCATTCACGCTAATATCCTTGTCTATGACGGAAAAGTAATCGGTGGAGATATCTCTTCTGTCAGAATTGACGGTTTTATGCACGGATTTTCAAAAGCTTGACGATAATATGGAAAGACTTGATAAAATACTTGCTTCCCAAGGGACGTTGTCACGAAAAGAAGTAAAAGAAATGATGAAAAAAGGCAGAATATCCGTAAACGGAAAGGTCGTTAAGGATAGCTCTGTAAAAATTGATGAAGCTATGGACGAAGTATATGTGGATGGTGCTTTAATTTCACTTAAAAAGCATATTTATATTATGCTTAATAAGCCTGTTGGGGTTGTTTCGGCAAGTGATAGTGAAACTGATGAAACAGTGGTTGATTTGGTCCCGGATGAGCTTTACAGAAAAGGCTTGTTCCCCGCGGGACGACTTGATAAGGATACAACGGGCTTTGTGCTTATAACTGACGATGGTGATTTTGCTCACAGAATTTTGTCACCGAAAAATCATATTTTTAAAACATATATTGCGGGACTGGAACACCCTTTGTCCGATGAGGATATCAAATCTCTTGAAAACGGTATCACCCTTGGTGACGGTACAGTGCTTAAAGAGGCAAAGGTGGAAAAAATAACAGATTCGGACAAGCCTGCTGCCAGAATTATGATTTGTGAAGGCAAGTACCATCAGGTGAAGAGAATGTTTGCGGCAAGAGGCAATAAAGTTGTTTCTCTCCATCGTGTAAAAATGGGTGACCTTGAGCTTGACGGTGCATTAAATCCGGGCGAATGTCGTGAAATTACCCCGGAAGAGCTGTTGAAAATATCCCGGAAGTAAAATCGTTAGTCATTTTTAACAAATAAAGTTTGGACAAAAAAAGACATAAAATGCGTGTATTATACAAAAAAAACAGGAATTTTTGTATAAAATGTTTGAAAAAAGTTAGGAAATATCAAAAATTCACTTGCAAAAACTGATTTTATTGTGTAAAATACATAGTAATCTGATTGTGAATTTGTATAAAAGGTGGTATAACGATGTCAAACAGATTGTTTCAGGGAATTGTTCATCAGATGTCAGACGTGGTTGAAAGAACATTCGGCATAATTGATGAGACAGGTACTGTCATTTCCTGTAGTGAGTTAGGACGAATCGGTGAAGTGCAGTCCAACGCTGTTGCTGAGGTTTTTGCATCTTCAGACAAAACAGTTATTGACGGATATACATATAAGATTTTTGGAACACAAATGCATCCTACATACGCAGTTTTTGTTGAGGGTGATGATATTACAGCCGACAGATATATTGGCGTTCTTGCTATATCACTTTCTACAATTAAGCAGTATTACGATGAGAAGTATGACCGTGGTAATTTTATCAAAAATGTTATTCTTGATAACATTCTTCCGGGTGATATTTATATAAAGGCAAGAGAACTTCATTTTAACAATGATGTTACTCGTGTTGTTCTTTTAATCAGAATTACAGAAAAGAACGATGTTTCTGTATTTGATGTTATTCAGGATTTATTCCCTGATAAGTCTAAGGATTTCGTTGTTAATATTAACGAAACTGATATTGCACTCGTTAAAGAGGTTAAGAGTAATATCGAGACAAAGGACCTTGAAAAACTTGCTCGTTCAATTGCTGACTCTCTCGGAACAGAGTATTATACTCATGTTCTCGTTGGTATCGGTACAGCTATTGACAGTATTAAGGAATTGGCTCGTTCATATCGTGAAGCACAGGTTTCACTTGAAGTAGGTAAGGTGTTTGATACAGAAAAGACAATTGTAAGCTATGACAATCTTGGTATTGCAAGACTTATTTATCAGCTTCCTACAACTCTTTG
>JAZNTF010000053.1:0-15094 GCA_045591625.1 Candidatus Fimenecus sp. | reverse complement strand
TCCAAGGCCTTCCGTTGTATGAGTCTTTTATTGCCATATACAATGCAAAATCATCAAGCCAGAAAGAATTGACATTACAGAAATTCTTATAGTTTTCATCAGGAATAAAATTATTAAATGCTTTTTTTAGCACCTTAAATCTGTTTGCTGATAATTTGTTATAGTCAACCTTTTCAGAATTTTTGCCCCAATTAATTCTATTGAAATCTAATTTCTTTAATAACCTTTGTTCGCATAACAAATCAAAATCAATAAAATAAGGGTTACCTGCAAATGTTGAAAATGATTGATATGGTGAATCACCATAACTTGTAGGACACAATGGTAAAACCTGCCAATACGTCTGTCCGCTATTCTTTAAAAAATCAACAAATCTGTACGCTTCTTTACCGAGGGTACCGATTCCTGTTTCACCCGGTAAAGAAGATATGTGCATCAAAACACCACTTGCTCTCATAAAATCACCTGACAAAAATATATAATTTTTCAGAAAAAATGTCAATCACATATAAGTCTTTCATTGATTTTATCAAAGATATGGATTCTGTCAATATTAATTTTCAATTTATATTTCATATCACTTTTTACCTTTATATCAGATGAAACACTTGCAACAAAATTTTTTCCGTCCAATTTTCCGTATAAATAGTAATCCGCACCTGTCATTTCTGCTATATCAGCATACAAATCAATAATATTCTCTTCATCATTATTTTTTGCAATCGACAAATCCTCCGGTCTTATCCCTAATATAACCTCTCTGTTTTCGTACATTAAAAGATGGTCGTTCATTCTTTCCGGCAATTTAATTGTATGATAATTTGTGTTTGCAATATAAATGTTTTCCTTTTTCTTAATTTGACATGTAATAAAATTCATTTGTGGTGACCCGATGAATCCTGCTACAAACATATTTTTAGGATGATTATACAACATTTGCGGAGTATCAAATTGTTGAATTTCACCATCTTTCATAACTACAATTCTATCTGCCATAGTCATTGCTTCTGTCTGGTCATGAGTAACATAAACAAATGTTGTTTCAAGCTCCTTATGAAGCATGGATATCCTGTTTCTCATTTCAGTTCGAAGCTTTGCATCAAGGTTTGACAATGGTTCATCAAGTAAAAATACAGAAGGTTCACGAACCATTGCACGACCTAATGCTACACGCTGGCGTTGTCCGCCCGACAACGCCCTTGGTTTACGATTCAGATATTCTTCAATATCCAGCATCTTAGCTGCTGCTTTTACCTTTTTATCGATTTCATCTTTCGGAACTTTTCTATTAATAAGACCAAACGCCATATTTTTATATACACTCATATGGGGATATAAAGCATAACTTTGAAAAACCATTGCAATATCTCTGTCCTTAGGTGAAATATTGTTTACTCTTTTCTCATCGATATATAAATCACCTGAAGATATTTCTTCCAATCCTGCAATCATTCTTAGTGTGGTTGATTTGCCGCATCCCGATGGACCAACTAAAATTATAAATTCCTTATCTTTGATATCAAGATTAAGGTTATCAATTACTGTTACACCATCTTCATAAATCTTTTTTACATTTCTAAAATGAATAGATGCCATTTATCAACCTCATCCTTTCACTGCGCCATCGATAACGCCTTTGATAATATATTTTTGACAAAACAAATAAAAAATAATAATCGGAATAATAGCCAATACCAACATAGCCATAAATCCGCCCCAATCAATTGAGCCATAAGCACCCTGCATAGTCAACTGAATTGCAACAGAAAGAGTTTTATTACCAGAACCCAACAAAAGATATGGTAATAAAAAATCATTCCATATCCACATTGCATTTAAAATTGCAACTGTAATTACAACCGGTTTCAGAACGGGAAAAACTACATAAAAATATGTTTTTAATGGGCTGCATCCGTCAATCATTGAAGCCTCTTCAATTTCACGTGGTAAACCCTTTATAAAACCGCTGAACATAAATACTGATAATCCTGAGCCGAAGCCAAGATATACCGGAACAATTCCGAGAGGACTATTTAATCCAAGCTTAATACTTACAGCTGTCATTGTGAACATTACCATTTGAAAAGGGACTATCATACTTGAAATAAAAAGATAATATATCACCTTATTTAATTTGGATTTTATTCTTGTAATATACCACGCAGTCATAGAGGTAAATATAATAATTGCAATAACAGAAAGTACTGTAATAAAAACAGTTCTTAAAAATGAACCTATAATTCCTGACGATTGAATTCCGTTAATATAATTTTCAATTCCTACAAATGTTTCATTATCAGGAAATACAAAAGGATTGCTTATTATATTAAATCTTGATTTAAAAGAATTTATAACCACAAGATAAATTGGAAACAAGAAAATTAAAGATAAAATAGTAAGAAAGAAAATAGAAAAGAAATCAGATATTATTTTACGCTCTTTCATTAATGTTCTACCTCTTTTCTACCTGTTATTTTCAACTGCACAAAGGCAATTATTGCTGCTATTATAAAAAACACAACAGCTTTTGCTTGTCCTACACCTTGCCAACCTATTCTTCCATAGAAAGTATTATAAATATCTAATGCTAACATTGATGTTTCTCTTCCCGGAGCACCACCTGTCAATGCCAAATTCTGGTCAAATAATTTAAAAGAATTGGTTAATGTCAAAAACAAGCATATTGTTACCGATGGCATTACCATCGGTATTTTAATATTTTTAAGAATCGAAAATGATGATGCGCCATCAATCAAAGCAGCTTCGTTAAGTTCATTCGGAATATTCTGCAATCCTGCAATATAAATAACCATCATATATCCAATCAGCTGCCAATTTAAAAGTATTACAAGACCCCAGAAACCATATTTCGCATCATAGGTTATATCAAAACCAAAAATTCCTAAAACAGAATTAATAAGAAGATTCCATATATATCCGAGAACAATACCACCAATTAAATTCGGCATGAAAAATATTGTTCTGAAAAACGTTGAGCCCTTGAGTGCTTTTGTCAATAAAAGCGCAAGACAAAATGCAAATATATTTATTGTTATAACAGACACAATGGTAAACTTAACTGTAAACCAAAGAGCATTTAAGAAATTTTCATCCTGTGTAAATGCTTTTATATAATTATCAAAGCCTACCCACTCTGCACTTTCAACAGTTGTAAATTTAGTAAAGGATAGATAAATACCTAAAATAAACGGGATAAGAAATACAACTGCAAAAGAAATCAAGGTTGGTAATACAAATATCGGAAAATACTTTTTTATATTCTTTTCCATAACTTATCCATCCTTTATAAATCGTTATAAAATTATACTGTCTGCTTATTTACTTTCATTTTCCCATCTTTCCACAAAAATCGCTTTTACATCATCCCACTTCTTTGTACCCTGAGCATATTGTAAAAGAGCTGCTCCAAAATCACTTTTAAATGTTTGGCTTGGGAAAACAGTGAAATTCCAAGGTATTGTATTAATGTTTTCAACATTCATCCATCTTATAACTTCTTGTGCAAGCGGGTCTGAAGGTACTTCATTTTCATCAAAAGTATCAAAAGGAGCAATTAGTTCTAATTCATTAATTACAAATGATTTTCCCGTTTTACTTGAAAAGAGCCAATAAATAAAATCAGCTGCTGCTTTTTGTTCTTCTTTACTTGCTTTTGCATTAATTGCAAAAAAGTTTTCAGTACCTATACATAAGCCTTGATTTTCTTCTCCTTCAAAGCCCATATAAATCGGTAAATATTTGATATTCTCAGATTTTACGACATTTCCTTTAACATTTTTTATCTGACCCCAAGCCCAGTTGCCGTTCTGTACCATAGCACATTGACCAAGTGCAAATTCTGCCATCGACTCGTCAACTATTTTAGAACCGAGAACTTTTTTACTTGTTGCAGAATTATTTATATATAAATCGAATATATTTTTGAAATTTTCTGAATATTTAAAATCTATTTTAGCCGTTTCATTACTTGACAAATCAACCTTATTTTCATCAAACTCATAATAAACAGGAATGTTTGCTAGATGTGTATGCCAACGCCAATCCTCACCTGTTTTCAAAGAGGTTGATGCAAAGACACCTTTAATTCCAAGTTTTTCAGCATTTTTCTGCATATCTTCAACAACTTCTTTTAATGAAGAAAAACTCTTTATTTCATCCATTGATTTATATTTTGTTGTCTTAGTATCAAGAGAAAAATATTTATCGGTTATTTCCTTGTTATAGATTATTCCGTAACCCTCGACTACATAAGGAATACCATAAACCTGTCCGTTAACCGTAACTGCAAGATTTTTATCTATCAAATGGTTATACAACTGTATATCTGACAAATCTGCACAATAATCTTTCCAGTTAGCATAACCTTTAGGTCCGTTAATTTGAAATAGCGTTGGTGCTTCTTTTGTTCCCATTTTTGCTGTAAGTGTTTGTTCATAGTTTCCACTTGCAGCTGTCTCAACAATAAGCTTTACTCCCGTCTCTTTTTCATATGCCTTTGCAATTTCATCATAAACATTTGCAACTTCAGGCTTAAAATTAAGAAATCTTACAACTGATACTTTTTGAGATGTGTTGTTTTCATCATTTGTTCTGTTACAACCCATTAATAAACAAGAAACAATACAAATTGATAAAATAATTGATATTATCTTTTTCATATAACTCTCCTCAGACTCTTTATAGTTTTTTATTTGCTTTCTTTTTATCTATTTTTAACAAAATATCGTTAAATAATTCCACGAATTGCAAAATAAAAAATGTTGTATTTTTCGACATTTTAACTTATAATAGAATAATAAATATGCAAAGAGGACAGAAATATGCAGTTATTAGAAGAAAGAATTATAAAAGATGGTCGAGTTTTTTCAGGCAATGTATTGAAGGTTGATAGTTTCTTGAATCATCAGATTGATGTTAATCTTATGGATGAAATCGGAAAAGAAGCAAAACAATTATTCAATGATTCAAATGTTACAAAAGTACTTACTATCGAAGCATCCGGAATTGGTGTCGGTTGTATGGTAGCAAGACATTTTAATTGCCCACTTTTGTTTGCAAAAAAAACTAAAACACTGAATATTAAAGGTGATGTTTATACAAGTCAGGTTGAATCATTCACTCACCAATGTACATACGATATCATTCTTTCAAAAGACTTTTTAAATGAAAATGATACAGTCCTTATTGTTGATGATTTTCTTGCAAAAGGTAATGCACTTATTGGACTTATTGATATTGTTAATCAATCAGGTGCTAATCTTGCGGGTTGTGCAATTGTCATTGAAAAAGGATACCAGGGCGGCGGAGATAATCTTCGTGCACAAGGAATTCGTGTTGAATCTATGGCTATTGTTGAAGAAATGGACCATAAAACAGGTAAAATTGTATTCAGAAATAGGTAATTGCAGTCAAACTGACTGTTTTATATTACAAAAAATACAAAGGAGAGAAAAAAATTATGAAAAATCTCAGAAAAGTACTTGCAATAGTTATGGCTATTGCTCTTATCGTTACTTGCTTTGCAGCTTGTGGCGGTAAAGAAGACCCAAAACCAGAGGGTATCAAAGCAGCTCTCATCTGCTTACATGGTGACTCATCAACTTATGACAAGAACTTCATCGATGCTTTCAAACAGGCTTGTGAAAACAAAGGCCTCACAGCTGACGATTTCACAATTGTTACTGACATCCCTGAAGGAACAGCTTGTTATGACCAGGCAGCTGACTTAGCAGAATCTTATGACCTTATCTTTGCTGACTCATTCGGTCATGAACCTTACATGATTCAGGCAGCTAAGGAATTCACAGATGTAGAATTTTGTCATGCAACAGGTACAAAAGCTCACACAGAAAAGCTTGCTAACTTCCACAATGCATTTGCTTCAATCTATGAAGGCAGATACCTTGCAGGTGTTGCAGCTGGTATGAAGCTTGTTGAACTTTATGGTGATGATGAAGGTAAAGTTTCTGATGCAAATGCTAAAATCGGTTATGTTGGTGCTTTCCCATATGCTGAAGTTATTTCAGGTTACACATCATTCTACCTTGGTGTTAAATCAGTAGTAGAAAACGTTAAAATGGAAGTTAGATATACAAACTCTTGGTACGACGAAGCTGCTGAAAAGACAACAGCTCTTGCTCTTATCGACAATGGTTGTAAGTTAATTTCTCAGCACGCTGACTCATGGGGTGCTCCTACAGCTTGTGAAGAAAGAAATATTCCTAACGTATCTTACAATGGTTCAACTGGTGAAAAATGTCCAAACACATTCATCATTGCATCAAGAATCAACTGGACTCCATATTTCGAATACATTATTGACTGCGTTCAGAATGACAAACCAATCGACACTGACTGGACAGGCACAATCGCAACAGGTTCTGTAGAAATCACAGCTCTCGGTACTGCTGCTGCACCTGGCACACAGGAAAAACTTGATGCTGTTATGGCAGGTCTTAAAGATGGTTCAATCAAGGTATTTGACTGCTCAACATTCACAGTTGAAGGCAAGCCATTAACTACATTCATCGCTGACGTTGATGATGCAGGTGACTTCGTTCCTGAAACAGAAGTTGTAGAAACAGCTGACGGCATTACTTTCGTAAATGAAAGTGCAAAACGTTCAGCACCTTACTTCAATATCATTATTGATGGTATTACAGCTATCACTGAATAATCATTTTAGTTTTGATGTTATTCTTATTTAATTAAAGAGAAAGGCGAAGCGCAACAACTTCGCCTTTCTTGAATGATAAGCAAAATAAAAATCCTTTATTTTTTAAGGAGTTTCTTATGGAAAAAACTGTTATCTTACAATTAAAAAATATTACTAAAAAATTCGGTTCTAAAGTTATTGCAAACAATAATGTTAGTTTAGATGTATATAAAGGTGAAATTCTCTCTATTCTTGGTGAAAACGGTTGTGGTAAAACAACCCTTATGAATATGGTTGCCGGTATTTATTATCCTGACTCCGGTAAAATTCTTATCAATGGCGAAGAGGTTATTATCCGCTCTCCTCGTGATGCTTTTAATCACAAAATCGGTATGATTCACCAACACTTTAAGTTAATTGATATCTTTAGTGCAGCACAAAATGTTGCATTAGGTGTTGAAGGTGAAAAATTTAATCTTAAAGAAGTAAATAACCGTATTAAAGAAATGGCAGACAAATACGGATTCAATATAAATCTCGATAAGAAAATTTATGAAATGTCAGTTTCTGAAAAACAGACTGTTGAAATCTTAAAGGTATTGTACAGAGGTGCTGATATTCTTATTCTTGATGAACCTACCGCAGTTTTAACTCCACAAGAAATAAAAAGCTTATTCAAAGTACTAAATGCAATGAGAGATGATGGTAAATCAATTATCATTATCACACATAAATTAAATGAAGTTATGGAAATTTCTGACCGAGTTACTGTTTTACGCAAGGGTCACCACATTGCCACAGTAAACACATCAGCAACTTCTGAAAAAGAGCTTACTGAAATGATGGTTGGTGAAAAGATAGACCTTAACATTGACCGTACAGAGCCTGTTAATAAAAAATTAAGACTTTCCGTTTCAGATTTAACAGTAAAAAATCCTGATGGATTTAACGTTCTTGATAATGTTTCTTTTGATGCTTTTGGCGGAGAAATTCTCGGTATTGCCGGTATTGCCGGTAGCGGTCAGAAGGAATTACTTGAAGCTATTGCAGGACTGAATCATTATCAGTCAGGCACATTGACATATTATCACCCTAAAAAAGACAAGCCTGTTTCCTTCTACCATAAATCTTATAACAGAGTTATGGAACTTGCAAATGAACACGCTTTTATAGATGAAAAAGGAAACGATATTGACTTTTCAAAATTATCAAAAAAAGAAATTAAAGAACTTGTTACCAGTGAAAAAGTTATTTTCAAGGAAGATGAAGTCATCAATTTGAAGGATAAATCACCAAGGGAAATTCGTGAACTTGGTATTCGTCTTTCTTTTGTTCCTGAAGACAGACTTGGTATGGGTCTTGTTGGCAATATGGATATTGTAGACAATATGATGCTTCGTAGTTATCGTAAGGGAAAATCCATATTTCTCGATAGAAAACGTCCACAAAACCTTGCTGACAAAATTATCAATGACCTTAAGGTCAATACACCGGATTCACATACAGCAGTAAGAAAGTTATCCGGTGGTAATGTCCAGAAAATTCTTGTTGGTCGTGAAATTGCAGCAGCTCCGGCAATTTTAATGACCGCCTACCCTGTTCGCGGACTTGATATTAACTCATCGTACACCATATATAATCTTCTCAATGAACAAAAGCAAAAAGGTGTTTCAGTAATTTTTGTTGGTGAAGATTTAGATGTATTAATGGCACTCAGCGACAGAATATTGGTTTTAAGTGGTGGAAAAGTTTCAGGAATTGTAGATGCGAGAACAACCACTAAGGATGAAATTGGCCTTATGATGGTACAATCCAAAAGAAACGAGGTGACGGAATGAAAAAGAATAAAAGCACAATAAAAGAACCTTTTGTTCGAATTGTTAAACGAGATAATATCAGTGTTCAAAAAACAATTATAATCTATTCCATCGCTATTGTGGGAGGATTACTTTTAAGCGGATTAATTTCAATGATGTTCTCCGATAAGGGATTGGGAGACTTTTTTGAATCACTATTTAAAGGTACCTTTGGCAGTGAACGAAAAATCTGGCTTTTACTTCAGGACACTTCCCTCCTTCTCGGAACATCAATGGCGCTGCTTCCAGCTTTCAAAATGAAGTTCTGGAACTTGGGTGGTAATGGTCAAATACTTATCGGTTGCCTTTCAGCAATTGCTTGTATGTTTTACCTTGGTGGTAAAGTAGAAGATTCTATTATTATCCCACTTATGCTCTTAGCAAGTGCAACATCAGGAGCAATTTGGGCGGCTATTCCGGCATTTTTTAAAGCAAAATTCAACACTAATGAATCTCTGTTTACTCTTATGATGAACTATATTGCACAAGGTCTCGTCTCCTTCTGTATTACAATTTGGGTAAAATCCGGTTCCGGTGTTTTAGCACCAATTTCTCATGGTAACATTCCTGATATTGGTAACAAATATTTATTACCTATCATACTTTTTGTATTCATTACAATTCTAATGCATGTTTACCTTCGTTCATCAAAGCATGGCTATGAAATTTCCGTTGTCGGTGAAAGTATTAATACGGCAAAGTATATAGGAATTAAGGTTGATAAAATTATCATCAGAACAATGATTTTATCAGGTGCTATAGCAGGTCTTGTCGGTTTTATTCTTGCAGGTTCAATCAACCATACAATAAGCACAACATCAGCAAACAATATGGGCTTTACAGGTATTATGGCTACATGGCTTGCATCATTTAATCCTATATTAATTATACTTACAAGTTTCTTCATCACCTTTATATCTAAAGGTATGGTTGAGGTAAGAAAGACATTTATGTTTACAAATGACGCAATCTCAAACATTGTTGTAGGTATTGTATATTTTGCAGTTATTCTTTGCTCGTTCTTTATTAATTACAAACTTATATTCAGAAAAAACGAAAAGGAGGAGATTAAGAAATGACAGTTACATTCTTAATGAGTGCCATAGCAATCGGTACAGTTCTTCTTTTCGGATGTATTGGTGAAACAATCACTGAAAAAGCAGGTCATTTAAACCTTGGTATTCCTGGAATTATGTGTACGGGTACTGTTGGTGGTTGTCTTTTTGTAAGCTTATATCTGAAAACTTTACAGACTGTTGAAGACGCATCCTGGTTAATGCTTATTCTTATTTCTCTTTTCGGCGCTTTCCTATTTGCTTCTGTAACAGGTGCAATTTATGCGGTAATGACAATTACCTTCCGTTGCAATCAAAATATTACAGGTCTTGCAATTACAATTTTCGGGAATGGCTTAACTCAGTTTTTAATGCATTCTTATGTGGATAAAACCGGTTTTTCTACTGCCGGTAAAATTATTGCAAAGTGCTTACCTTTTGCCGAAAATTCAGACGGAGTTGTTAAAGTTTTATTCGGACACGGTTTTTATGTGTATTTTGCCATCATCATTGCTTTGATTACAACATTTATCTTTAATAGAACAAAAGTTGGTCTTAATCTTCGTGCAATTGGTGAAAACACCGCAACTGCTGACGCAATGGGTGTTAATATCACACTATATAAATACATCGCTATTTTAGTTGGTAGTGGTATTGCCGGTTTTGGTGGTTTATTCTACATTATGGACTACGTTAAGGGTAGTTGGGAAAATGCATCAACCATCGAAGCATTCGGTTGGCTTGCAATCGCACTTGTTATTTTTACATTGTGGAAACCAAACATCTCAATAATTGGTTCATACCTTTTTGGTGCATTATATATCGCGGCATTTGTTTTTGGAAATATATCATTCTCCGGTCGCGAAATCTTAAAAATGTTACCTTATATAATTACAATACTTGTATTAATAATTACAAGCATGATGAATAAAAAAGAAAATCAGCCTCCTGCATCACTTGGCTTATCATACTTTAGAGAAGATAGATAAATCACCTTTTGTTTCATAGATTTTCTTAAACAGTATAAATATTAAAGGGACTGGCTTCAGTCCCTTATTTTTGAAATATATTAAAAGGTTTTAATTATGCTAATTTCATTAAATAATGTTCATAAAAGTTTCTTAGACAAAAAAGTATTAAGCAATATCACCCTCGTTGTTAATGAAAAAGACCGAATAGGTCTTCTTGGAATTAACGGTGTCGGTAAGTCTACACTTCTTAACATTATATCGGGTAATCTTGATGAAGATGAAGGTTCTGTTGCGGTTAAATCCGATTTAAGAATAGGCTATCTGAAGCAAAATGAAAGCCTTAATACAACAAATACACTTGAAGAAGAAATACAGGATTCATTAAAGCTAGTCTTTGAAACACGAAAGAAAATCAATGATATAAGTGAAAAAATGTCAACGGCTGTTGGTGTGGAATATGACCGACTTTCAGAGGAATATGAAAAAAACATAAACATATATAATGCAGCAGACGGACATAATGCGGAGGTAAGAATTAATACCGTATTGAATGGTATGGGATTTGGTGACTTCGATATGAATACATCAGTCGCAGTCTTATCAGGTGGTGAAAAAACAAGATTTGCACTTGCTAAAATCCTTGTGGAAAATCCAAATCTCCTTATACTTGATGAACCTACTAACCATCTTGACTTTGGAATGCTTAACTGGTTAGAAAACTATCTGAAAGAGTATAAAGGTGCTGTTATTATAGTATCCCATGACAGATATTTCCTTGATTGCGTTGCATCGGATATTTGTGAAATTGAGAATTGTGAATTAGTTCGTTATAAAGGTGGATATTCTTCTTTTTTAAAGCAAAAGGAAGAAAGAGTCAAAACTCTTACAAAAGAATACGAAAAACAACAAAAGGAAATAGAAGATTTACGAGATTATGTTAGAAAAAATCTAGCTAAATCAAGTAGCATCAACAGTGTCGGCTCAAGAGTTAAGGCTTTGGAAAAAATGGAACTTTCTGCAAAGCCTAATCCACAAGTAAAGGATTTACACATATCCTTCCCTTTTGATATTGAACCACATAAATTAATTCTCGAATGCAAAGGATTAAAGGTAAGTGTGGGCAAGGCAGATAATAAAAGAGTCTTGTTCCAAAACTTTAATCTAGAAATACAACGAAATGAAAAAGTTGCTTTTGTTGGAAAAAACGGTGTTGGTAAATCTTCCTTACTTAAAGCTATACTCAAGAAAATTCCATACGAAGGTGCTGTTCGGTTTGGCGGCAATGTTAAAATATCATATTTTGACCAGGAATTATCCTCACTTGACCTGAATATGACAGCATTAGAATCTGTTCACAGAAAATTTCCGACAAAAACTGAATATGAAATTCGTAGTATGCTTGCGCGATTCTTAATTGAGGATGAAGATGTATTCAAAAGAATTAAAGAATTAAGTGGTGCAAACAGGGCTAAGGTTGCGTTATGCATAATAGTTTTTGAGCGCTCAAACGTACTTATTCTGGACGAGCCGACCAATCACCTTGATTATAAAGCAAAAGAAGCATTGGACATTGCTCTTAACCAATACGAAGGTACTCTGATAATGGTTTCACATGACAGATATCTTCTCAACTCTGTTCCAACAAAAATTATTGAAATGAAATCTGATGATATTGTCATCTATAATGGTAATTATGATTACTATAAGGAACATATTCAGTTAGAAAGCAAAAATGAAATCACAAAAAATGAGAATAAAAATGAGAATGCAAATCAGTATAATGAGTCTCGAAAAAACAAGGCACAAGACCGAAAGCGACGTGCAAAGCTGATGAATACTGAAAAAGAAATGGAAGCAATTCAAAATGAGATTGATGAGTTAAAGCAACTTATTGAATCCCCTGAGGTTGCAAGTGATTATGAACAATTATCAGAAATTCTTTCTGATATAAAAACAAGGGAAGAACACCTTGAAGAACTTGAGACACTGTGGTTAGAATTAGCATAAAATAAGGAGTTTACTTTTCGGTAAACTCCTTAATCTTTTTATTTAAATGTTAATGATGCAATTAACGGGAAATGGTCACTTGTGTAATCTCCATTATAAGTATCTGTAAATACTTTATAGGAATTAACACTGAAATTATCTTTAGAAATCAAAATATAATCGATACAATTACGGTCAAGTTCTGTACCCCAATTTTGGAATGTGCAGCTTGTCATTGTGTTTTCTGTCTGATATTTTACATCAAGGAAGTTTTTTGTTGCACTTCTGTATGTATCACTATCTTCTTCAGCATTAAGGTCTCCCATCAGAACAGCAGGAATTGAACCGAATTCTTTAATTTTATCAAGAACAACATTAATACCATTGATTCTTGCCTCATCACTTATATGGTCAAGATGAGCATTAAATACAACAAATTCATTATTTGTGGCATTATCCTTAAGCTTAACATAACTGCAAATTCTGTAACAGGCTGCTCCCCAATCCTTACTCATTTCATCCGGTGTTTCTGACAACCAGAATGAACCCTTCTCTACTAACGTATACAAATCAGTTCTGTAGAAAACAGGACAACCTTCAGAATAAACAGGAATATTATCACGATATGTAATAATAGAATCAAAATCCGGCATAGACTCACAAAGATATTCATATTGCCAACTATTTACTTCCTGAAAACCAATAATACCCGGCTTTGCTTTCGCAATTGTATCAACAACTAAATTTGCACGGTAAAACCAATTTTTATGACCAAAATCATTTGGAGCATGACATCGAATGTTATAACTCATTATTTTGATTTCTTCAGGATTATATGTTTCATTAACTAATATTTCTTTTTTGTTTTTTGAATAATGAGGATAGTATACCCAAACAACACCACACCATATAAGAATAAATGCTAAAAGCAACGAAACCAACGAAATTAAAACTCTTTTTATTGTTTTTTTCATAAAATATTCACCTCAAAAACATTCTATCATACAAACACATAAAAGGCAAAGAAAAGTTATAAAATTACTTGAAAATATTTTTTCAATATGTTATCATTATTGCAACCGAGAAAATCGGGGTGTGGCGCAGCTGGGAGCGCGCTTGACTGGGGGTCAAGAGGCCGCAGGTTCAAGTCCTGTCACTCCGACCACATTTAATACATCTTTTTTTGTGATGTATTAATATTTTGCTTATGAAATGAGGAAATCTAAATGAAAAAAATTATTGCATTGATTTTAGCAACAGTACTTTGTCTTTCTCTTGTTGCTTGTGGAAACGATTCTGGTGATGAAACACCTCCTACAACCGAAGTTGTTCAGACAACCGGTCCTGTTAAAATTACTGCAGAAAACTTTGAAACATATTTTGAATTTGTTGAAGAATCATTCTTCACAAAGGATGCGTCCGGTAACTATGCTCATTTACGTCACAGACATTATTATAAACTTAAGGAAAACTACAGCATTGATGAAACTAAGTCTTCAATCAAACTTGACTATGGTTATACACAGTCAACAAAGGGTGTTACAATTGACTTTGCTAACCAAAAATTCACTCTTGGTGAACAAATCGGCGAAAGTCAGAGACATGACAGTATTAAGATAAATAAAATCAGCAAGATGACATACAAAGATTATGCTGTTTTACTCTTACAGCCAACTCACGCTGTTAAAGGTGATACACAAATCATTTATTTCTCAGATTTCAAATTAAATTCTGTTGAAGGTACACTCTATCTTGTAGATGGAACAGAAACTACAACTCACGCTCACACTCACGCTCACACTCACGCAGCTGAATAATTATTCAAAAAAAAGGTACTCATTTGAGTACCTTTTTAATATATTTAGAAGCTCTTAGCAAACGGAAAACCTTACCAGACAAGAACGCTTCTAATATTAGTGTCATTTCTTTTTCAGACATTTCACTATTATTTCTTGCATAATAAGTGAGGAAGTGTGTTAAAGCACCTGATAACAAAATAACATGATATGCAAAGTGTGGTTGATTTGAAAAATTCGGTATAAAATTATTAAGGAATTTTGTTATACATTGAAAAATTTCATCCGAAACTATATTACCCATATTATTCTTAACAATAGCAGAAACTAATCTGTTATTTTCTTTTGCAATATTAACAAATATAGAAATTGCTTCCTTTGACGATGGAATTTCATTCATTTCCTTCAATTTACCTTCATAAGTGCTGCGAAGTAAAAATCTGAATAATTCATCTTTAGATTCAAAGTAATTATAAAAAGTTTGTCTTGATAAATCAGCCTTTTTGCAGATATCCATAATTGAAATTTCTTCATAAGGTTTTTCTTCCATTAAATCAAGAAGATTTTCTGTTAACCATTGTTGAGATTTTAACGCTGTAGGATTATTTCCCTCGTACATTGACACTTCTCCTTTTATGTATAAGTTTTTTTAGTATTATTGACTTTTTTCTGTTTTTTTGTTATTATAACTAATATAGTTTACATATGTCAAGTTATAATTCTTGTAAATAATTTATAGAGAATGAGGGTTTTC
>JAZNTF010000052.1:0-8292 GCA_045591625.1 Candidatus Fimenecus sp. | reverse complement strand
AACAGTGACTATTGTGAGTTATTGTGACCAAAAGAAAAAAAGATAAAAAAATTAAAAGGATAAGGTGCATATCGTGATTGAATTTAAGAATGTATCAAAAACATATGATAGTGGCACAAATGCTCTCCGTGATGTTTCCCTTAAGATTGAAGACGGTGAATTCGTTTTCATTGTTGGTTCATCAGGTGCAGGTAAAAGTACTTTCCTGAAGATTATTATGAGAGAGCAGGTTGCTTCCAGCGGTTCCGTAATAATCAATAACTATAATCTTAATACAATGAAAAAGAGAGACATTCCAAAGTTCAGAAGAACAATGGGTATTGTCTTCCAGGACTTCCGTCTTATTCCTAATATGACAGTATATGATAATGTTGCTTTCGCAATGCGTGTTATCGGTTCTAAGGAAAAGGATATCCGAAAGAGAGTTCCTTATGTGTTAAGCCTTGTTGGTCTTACATCAAAGGCAAGACAGTTGCCAACACAGCTTTCAGGTGGTGAACAGCAGAGAGTAGCTCTTGCTCGTGCACTTGTTAATAATGCCGGTATTATTATTGCCGACGAGCCTACAGGTAATATCGACCCTGAAATGTCATATGAAATTGTTGACTTGCTCAACCATATCAATGCAAATGGTACAACTGTTGTTATGGTTACTCACGAGCACGAGCTTGTTCGTCGTTTTAATCATCGTGTTATTACAATCAATCAAGGTGAAGTGGTTTCTGATACTTATGCTAAGTCATATGTAGAGCCTGTTCAGAAAGAAGAATATACTGTTACTTATGAAACTCAAGCTGAAATGAAAGAAGCTGCAGAGCAGGAACTTGAGCAAACAGTTGAACAAATGAAGGATGAAGTTATTACTTCTCTTCTTGAGCTTGATGAGGAAGATGCAAAGCAGACTGCATTCTATCATCAGCCGAACAGTGACAAGGACCTTGAAGAATTCATGCAATCATATGGTGTGGAAGATGTTACTGTATCATTCAATGAAACTTCCGTAGATGTGGCTAATAATAAGGATGGAGGTGACGTTCAGTGAAAGGTGCAAGCTTAGGTTATTTAACAAAAGAAGGCTTCCGTAATGTATGGGTAAACAGATTGATGTCATTGGCGTCAATTACCGTTCTTATGGCTTGTCTTGTTATCATCGGACTTGGTGCAATGCTTTTCTTCAATATCAATTCATTGCTTGACAATATTGAAAGTCAGAACGTTATCATGGTTTACATAGAGGATAACACAACTGACCCGCAGATTGATGATTTGAAGCGAGATATCATTGACCTTGGAAATGTTGAAGAATGCATCTTCGTTTCAAAAGAAGAAGCATTTGAAAAGAGTAAAGAAGAAATGGGTGAAGATGCTGTACTTCTTGAAGGTATGGAAAACCCAATGCCTGATGCATACAAGGTTGTTGTAAAGGATATGACTCAGTTCAGAAACACAGTAAAAGGCTTACAAGACCTGGACTTTGTTGATACCGTCAGGGAAAACAGTGACGTAGCAGATAAGCTTATTGACATTCGTCATGCAGTTACTATTGTTATTTTAGGTATGGTTCTGCTTCTGTTTATCGTTTCACTCTTTATTATTGCTAATACAATTCGTATTACAATGTTCTCACGTAAACTTGAAATCAGCATTATGAAGGCTGTTGGTGCTACAAACTGGTTTATCCGTTGGCCATTTATGATTGAGGGTGTTGTAATCGGTATAATTTCAAGCTTGGTTTCTTTCGGAGTACTTGCAGGACTATATTATGGTGTTGCTTATGTATTCAAAGACCTTCTTGAATTATTCGAGCCTGTTTCATTCACTCCGTATGCAGGATATATCTTGTTGTTATTCTCAGCAATCGGTATGTTTACAGGTTCAATAGGTAGCCTTATTTCAATGGGCAGATATCTTAAAGAACAAGGGAGCGTTGTAAGTGAAAATTAGTACAAAAATTCTTTCTGTACTCATAGCTTTTACAATTATCTTTACTGCTATTCCATTCTCAGCGTCTGCAAAAACTGTTGCAGAGTTAAATGCTGAAATTGACGCGCTTGAAAAGAAACAGGCTGCAAATGATGAAGAGCAGAAAGACACAAAAAAAGAAATCGAAAGATTACAGGAAATCAGCCGTTTGCTTGACCAGAAAATCGATGCACTTGAATCAGAAATGGTTCCGATTCAGAAAAATATCGACGAGTTAACTGCTGAAATCGATGAGTATGAAAAACGTATAGAAGCTCTTGAGTCAGAAATTAAAGACATTGATGACCAAATTGACGAACAGAATATAGAAATTGATGAAGCTCAGGAACTTCTCAAAAAGCGTATGAGAGCAACGTATATGGCCGGTGAAACATCAGAGCTTGAAATCTTTTTAAGTGCAACTGACTTTTCAGATTTCCTTGCCAGAACAGAATTTCTTCGTCAGGTTGCTGAGCGTGATACCGCTATTATCAACAGCCTTCAGGATTTGGTTAACCAGCTTCAGGCTATGATTGATAACATTGAAGTAAAGCGTGACGAAATCGACGAAAAACAGTCAGCTATTGAAGAGGACCGCGCTGAGCATAAGGCGGAAATGGCTGTACTTGAGGTTAAGAAAAAGGATGTTGAAATTTCTCAGTCTGAGAACGAAGCAAACCTTAAGAAACAGAACACTATTCTTGAAAAATATAATCAGGAAGATGCATACTATCAGAGTTTGATTGAAAAGGCAGAACAGGAAAAGGCACAGTTCTCTGCATCACTCGACCAACAGATTGGTAGTACAGGTTCATCAGGTAACGGTGTTATTGATAATGGACCTACTAACCATAGCTTCCGTAAGTCATCAAGTGGTTTTATCTGTCCTTTACAGGATGGTGCAGTAAGATACTCTGCAACATTTGCAAGTCACTCTGCAAGAGGTACTGCTTCTGTTGACTTGGTTGCTCCTAAGAACAGAGTTGTTAACGGTAAAACATATTATACAACAAAGGGTGCAAAGCTTTACGCAGCTGCTTCAGGTGTTGTTACAAAATCAACTTATGCAGCATCAACTTATGGTAACTATGTAAATATCGACCATGGTAATGGTATGAGCTCACTTTGTGCTCATATGGATGCAAGATATGTTGCGGTTGGTACCAGAGTTACTCAGGGTCAGGTTATTGGTCTTTGCGGTAATACAGGTAACTGTTGGCCACGTCCATCAGCATCAAACCCTGTTGCCGGTGCACATCTCCATTTCGAAATGCGTAGAAACGGCAGTCGAGTTAACCCTGAAAATTATCTCCCATACCCACTTATATAACTTAACTGTAAAAAAGATTGGCGAGTATAATCCCGGATTATACTCGCTTAATTTTAGACTAACAGAGTAAAGGATGATGTCCTGTGAATAAAAAAATTTCATTAGGTATTGCTTTGTCCTGGATTTTACTTGCTATCGCATTGTCTGTAACAATAACAATGTTGGTTTCTATGGATATATATAACGATATAATCAAGGATTTTAACCATCGCTCCGATATTTATTCCGATATTTCAGATATCGATGAAATTATCCGTGATAACTATTATGGTGATATCAATGAGGATGTTCTCAAAAAGCAACTTGCCGAGGGATATATCGATGGTATCGAAGATAAATATAGTTACTATATGACACAAGATGACTATAAGAAATATAAAGAAGAACAGATAGGAAATAAGCAGGGAATCGGTGTTGTTGCTGTTTTTGACAGTAAGAGTAACGGCCTGTATGTTTATGAGGTATCTGAAGGCTCACCGGCACAGCTTCAGGGAATCCAGAAGGGTGACGTCATAACAGCTGTGGATTCGGTGAATGTTACATCCTCAAACTATAAAGAGCTTCTCGATAATCTTGAAGGTGAAAAATATACTAAAGCCCAGGTAACTTTTACTCACGAAGGAGAAAGTAAAACTGTTTCGGTTGGGAGAGGTTATTCTGCACAGACAGTTTTTTACAACATAAATAACGGCGTTGGTTATATCAAAATAACTGATTTCTACAGTACAACTGCTGAACAGTTAAGAACTGCAGTTGAATATCTGAATCAAAACAGAGTGACCTCTGTTGTTTTTGATGTGAGAAATAATAAAACAGGAAGCATTTCAGATGTTGCTAAATGCATTGATATTCTTGTTCCTGTCGCTACTGAAGGTAATAATGCCATAGCGGTTGCTGTTGACAAGAACAAGAAAGTCCTTGAAACATTTGCTTCTGATTCTGACAGCGTGAATTTATCCATGGTTGTTTTGATTAATTCAAACACCTCAGGCACTGCTGAGCTTTTTGCCTGTGATTTAAGAGATTTCGGACTGGCACAGCTTGTTGGCGAAAAAACTGCAGGTAATGGCACAATGCAAAAGGTCTTTGAACTTGACAATGGTGATGCAGTAGCCTTGACTGTTGCACGTATACTTCCATATAAGAGTGAAAGCTTCCATGATGTTGGACTTGAGCCCGACCATAAGGTTGAACTCACTAAAGAGCAGATTGCAAGGTTTGAGATGCTCACACCACAGGAAGATTCTCAGCTGCAAAAAGCTTTAAGTCTTTTAAACAACTGAAAATAAAACATATCCCTTCTGCATAACATAGTGCGGGGGGATTTTTTATGTTTTGTGTATTGAATGTGAACAGGAGAGAAAATAACATTTTTGAAAAAATATTTGGCGGTTTTATAAAAGACAGGTATAATCTTCAGACAATACCGGTGCTTAAAGGCGCACCGTTTTATTTATTGGACGTTTATGTGGGCAAAAAGGGAATTAACTGGGAAAATGTAATTTTACAGGTAGGAAGATGTGCCGGACGAATGGTTCCGACAGAGTATTTTGACCTGCCCGAGGGAATGAATTTAGGCTTTTTTAAAAGTAATGTATTATATGACAAAATGATGAAAAATACCTTCTTGAAAATTATCACAAATAATCTGAAACATAAGCCTGTGAGTATTTTTATTTCAGATGCTAATGGGAATTATACGGATTTCACCAAAAAACTTTCGGAATATGCCTCAAGTCTTGCAATATCAACCTTGAAAAAAGATAAATATTATGATATCTGCGAAGAAATAACGGAGAATATCGGTTTGTGTCCGGTGCTGACAGATTCCGACACGAACGCCACAGTGAAAATAAATACTGATAAGAATGTTATGACAGTAATTTGTGAAAATCAGAACCTTAATATCTTTGAAGGTGCAGAATTTCATGTTCCGGATATGTATGAAAATCTTTTACCTGACAGAGTTGAAAAGTATAACTTTTATTCTGCACTATATGAACTTTGCGGTGTATTTTCGTTGGAAGAATGTTTTTTTGATTCGATTATGGTAAATAAAGAAAAAAAGTGCTTACGTGACATTCATTTCTCTTGACACAAATGGAATTATTTAATATAATATATGCTAATTGGGGCAGTATAACTGCTTGTTTAGTTATGCCCAAAATCCGAATATAAGGAGTTTTAAAAATGGCAGAAACATTACTCACATTAGAAGGTCTTAAAGAGCTTGAGGCTGAACTTGAGCAATTAAAGGTTGAAGGCAGAAAAGAAGCTGCTGAAAAAATTAAACTTGCAAAGAGCTTTGGTGACTTGTCAGAAAACAGTGAATATGACGAGGCTATGAATGACCAGGCTAAGCTCGAAGCTCGTATCAGTGAAATTGAACATATTCTCAAGACTGCAAAGGTTCTTGACGTTGATGCACTCGGCAATGAAAATGTTCATATCGGTTCAACTGTAAAGCTTACAGATAAAAAGAAAAAGACATATACTTACACAATCGTTGGTTTTGCTCAGGCAGACCCTGCTGCAGGCAAAATTTCAGACGAATCACCTGTTGGTAAAGCACTTATCGGTCACAAAAAGGGTGATAAGGTAACAATTGAAGTACCATCAGGCACACTTGAATTCAAAATCACAGAAATCACAAGATAAGGTGAAGGAAATGGCAGAAAATATTAAGCAGAATCAGCCTGAACTCGATTTAGGTGAACAGCAGAGAATCCGTCAGGAAAAGCTCAAGGCATTACAGGAAGAGGGCAAGGACCCATTTGTAATCACAAAATATGACCAGACACATCACAGTGCTGATGTTAAGGATAATTTTGACGAGCTTGAAGGTAAAACAGTTCGTGTTGCAGGTCGTATGATGTCAAAGCGTGTTATGGGTAAGGCATCATTCTGTAACATTCAGGACCTTAAAGGAAATATCCAGTCTTATGTTGCAAGAGACAGTATCGGTGAAGAAGAATATAAAGGCTTCAAAAAGCTTGATATCGGTGATATCATCGGTATCGAGGGTGAAGTTTTCAGAACAAAAACAGGTGAAATTTCTATCCATGCAACTGCTGTTACTCTTCTTTCAAAGAGTTTACAGATTCTTCCTGAAAAATTCCATGGTCTTACAAACACAGATATGAGATATCGTCAGCGTTATATTGACCTTATTATGAATCAGGAGTCAAAACAGACTCTTATCAATCGTTCAAAGATTATCAGCGCTGTTCGTAAGTACCTTGACGGTGAAGGCTTTATGGAAGTTGAAACACCAATGCTTGTTTACAATGCAGGTGGTGCAGCAGCAAGACCGTTTGAAACTCATTTCAATGCACTTGATACAGATATCAAACTCCGTATCTCACTTGAACTTTACTTAAAGAGACTTATCGTTGGTGGTATGGAAAGAGTTTACGAAATCGGTCGTGTTTTCCGTAACGAAGGTCTTGACACTCGTCATAACCCTGAATTTACACTTATGGAGCTTTATCAGGCATATACTGACTACCACGGTATGATGGATTTGACAGAAAATCTTTATCGTTATGTAGCACAGGAAGTTCTTGGCACAACAAAAATCGTATTCAACGGAATTGAAATGGATTTAGGAAAGCCATTTGAAAGAATCACAATGCTTGATGCAGTCAAGAAGTATTCAGGTGTTGACTTTAACGAAATCAATAGTGATGAAGAAGCACATGCAGTTGCAAAAGAGCATCACGTTGAATGTGAAAAGCATCATAAGAAGGGTGATATCCTCAATCTCTTCTTTGAAGAATATGTTGAAGAACACCTTGTTCAGCCAACATTCGTTATGGACCATCCGATTGAGATTTCTCCTCTTACAAAGAAAAAGCCTGAGGACCCTAACTATGTTGAACGTTTCGAGTTCTTTATGAACGGTTGGGAAATGGCAAACGCTTATTCAGAGCTTAATGACCCGATTGACCAGAGAGAAAGATTCAAGGCACAGGAAGAGCTTTTAGCTCTCGGTGATGAAGAGGCTAATACAACTGATGAGGACTTCCTCTATGCACTTGAACTTGGTATGCCACCAACAGGTGGTATCGGTTTCGGTATCGACCGTATGACAATGCTCTTAACAGATAGTCAGGCAATCCGTGACGTTATTCTCTTCCCAACAATGAAACCGTTAGATTAAAATTAAAGGACTATGACCGAAAAGTCATAGTCCTTTTTTATTCCCCATATACGATTAGTAAGGTTTTTCCGTACCCGTCTAAATAAACAACTTGGTCGCCGCCTAACATTCCTTCGGTATAAAACGATACCATCCAAACAGTTGATTCTTTATCGAAAGACACACCAAATGAATCCCACTCAATAGTACATTCATTTTTTGCTCTTTCTAAAGCGCCCTCGGCATTGGAGATTTTTTGCTCGTTTATATTTTTAAAACCATCGTGTTTCACACCTGGATTGTTATCGTTGTATATCTCTGCATGTTCAGAATATAAAAAGGTAGATACTTCAATATCAGATTTAGTTTGATTACAACCTGCAAATAATAAAAGAAAGGAAAAAACTAAGATAAAACAAATGATTTTTCTCATATAATCACTCCTTTTTCTAATTATATCACATATCGTTCCAAACTGCAATGATTTGTAAAAATATGAGTTTTGGGCCATTTTTTAGACCATTTCAGAGGTATGATATGTGCTAAAAAGGTAAGTTGAGGTAAGATAATTTTTAGGGGTAAAAACGGTGTGCTTTTAGTGGGTAAGAAAAATCACAAAAAAGTAAGATTAGGTAAGATATTTGCTTGAGCGTTTTTAAGCCTTTTCATACTCCCAACAATGAAACCATTAGATTAATAAATAATTACACCCTACGACATGAACTGCCCCAGATTGTGCGGACAGTACAAAAAACACCCCCTATGGTGTTAAATATTAAAATTTAAGCAACAAACTGATTTCGTTTTTCTAACGGAGTCAGTTTTGTTTTTAACTGAATTCTTTCGTTGTTATAGAAAT
>JAZNTF010000051.1:0-5316 GCA_045591625.1 Candidatus Fimenecus sp. | reverse complement strand
TATATATTACCTTTAAATAATAAATTTGATGTATCAATATTTAATAATCTTTTATCATATGTATCAGATGAAAAATCAGTACAGATTAAAAAATTATACTATAATATGGATAAAAAACTTAGCTTATATGCACAGGTTGCAGTTAAACTTATAGTGCAAAAGGAGTTTGGTATAGATATTGATAAAATTTCTATAGTTAATGATGACTTGGGAAAACCTTATATCGAAGGACACGAAAAAATTTTTTTCAATATTTCTCATACACACAATGTAATTGCTATAGCTTTTTCTGATAATAAAGTAGGTGTTGATATTGAAAAAGAAACAGAAAATAGTGTGGGAATAGCAAAGAGGTTTTTTACGGAGGAAGAATATGAGTATATTGTAGAGATTTCTGAAGAACCAATGAAAGCGTTTTTAGAGATTTGGACAAAAAAAGAAGCTTTTGTAAAATATTTAGGATTAGGCTTGAGAAAACCTCTAGATGATTTTTGCGTTGTAAATGATTCTTTGAAAGATAAATTTTTAACTTTACAAAATGAAAACTGCATTGTTAGTTATTATGATGGAAATGACAAAGATGGTGTTGAAATTATCAAACTTACAGAAAAAGAAATTGAAAAATTAGAATTAATTTATTGACAAAGAGAACACAAAGAGGTGTTCTCTTTTTTTGAAGGGAGGTCTTTAATGGAAGAATCAAGTAATTGGGTAGTTCAAAATCTAGAAAATGCTTTAAACACTTGGAATGATAAGTTAAGCGAAATATGGCTTCTCATTACTCAATCTCCAGAAGAATTCAAAGATGGTACTATATGGAATGTAATTACAAATATTCACGGAGCACTACAGGCGATAGGTTATTCGCTTTTAGTGCTCTTTTTTGTTGTAGGTGTAATGAAAACCTGTGGCAATTTTGCAGAAATGAAAAGACCTGAAATCGCTTTGAAAATGTTTATTAGATTTATTCTTGCAAAAGCGGGGGTTGATTATGGTCTCGAATTGATGATGGCACTGTTTGATATCGTACAAGGTGTTGTTGTAAAGATTATGGCAACTTCGGGACTTGCAAGAATTGATGAAATGGTGCTACCGGAGTCAATAGTAACTGCAATAGAAGATAGCGGATTTTGGGAAAGTGTGCCACTATGGGCGGTAACACTTATAGGGAGTCTATTTATAACTGTTCTTTCATTCATTATGATTATGACAGTTTACGGACGATTCTTTAAGATTTACCTATATACAGCGATTGCTCCTGTACCTCTATCTGCCTTTGCAGGTGAAACTTCATCATCTGTTGGTAAGAGCTTCATTAAGTCTTATGCGGCAGTTTGTTTGGAAGGAGCAATAATTGTACTTGGTTGCATCATATTCTCGTTGTTTGCTTCATCACCACCTGTTGTTGATGAAACTGCAGCGGCAGTAAATCAGGTGTGGACTTATGTCGGTGAGCTTATATTCAATATGATTGTACTTGTCGGAACAGTAAAAATGAGTGACAGAGTAGTTAAAGAAATGATGGGATTATAAAGGAGTTGATTATATAAATGGAAGTAAAGATTAACAGAGAAATAAGAGATTACAGTGAGTCTGTGTATTTCGGACTAAATCTCCGTCAGTTCGTATTTTCTCTTTTAGCCTGTGGTGTTGCAGTAGGATTGTACTTTCTATTAAAACCGTTCTTTGGTATTGAAACACTCAGTTGGGTGTGCATTATAGGTGCAGTTCCTTTTGCAGTTCTTGGCTTTTTTAAGTATCACGGAATGACGGCAGAAAAGGTTTTATTCGCTTATCTTAAAAGTGAAATCCTTATGCCAAAGGAATTGAAGTTTATTTCAAAAAACTATTATGACGAAATTGAAAGGAATGGTGACGATGTTCGACCTCATAGGAACAATAAAAAAGAAAACAGGACTCGATGACTTATTTGGGGATGGAATGTCTGTCCCTAAGTCTGTTCAGGATGTCATAAAAATTGATACCGTATATTCTGATGGTATCTTTATGACAGGAAAGGACAGGTATTCAAAAACATTTAAGTTTACCGATATAAATTATGCGGTGTCAAGTAAGGAAGATAAAGAGGCAAACTTCCTTCGATACAGTGAGATTCTTAACTCACTTGAAAACGGTATATCAAGCCAGATTACTATTATCAATAGAAAACTCAAAAAGGCAGAACTTAAAGAAATTGCACTTCTTGAAAATTCAAATGATGATAAAGACAAATATCGTAAAGAAATTAATGATATGCTCACAATGATAGCAAATGGAGCAAATGCTATTGTTCAGGACAAATATGTTACGCTTACAATTCAGAAAAAAACAGTTAAAGAAGCAAGAAGTCACTTTAATCGTGTGGGAGCAGACTTGATTGCACATTTTTCAAGACTTGGTTCAAAGTGTATCGAACTTGACTTAACTGAAAGGCTTCGTATTATACACGATTTTTGCAGACCTAAAGAGTCGGCGGATTATCACTTTGATTTAAGAGATGCATTGCGTAAAGGTCAGAATTTTAAGGATTATATAACACCTGACGGTTTTGAGTTTAAGTCAGATTACTTCAAAATTGGTGACAGATTTGGTAGAGTTCTTTTTATTCGTGATTACCCTTCATATATCAAAGATAGTGTTGTTTGGGAACTCACGGATACAAACAGAAATATGATTTTCAATTTTGATATTGTGCCAGTATCAATAGAAGAAGCACAGAAGTTTGGCGAAAGAAAGGCACTCGGTATTGAAACTAATATTGCAAATTATCAAAGAAAACAGAACGCTAATAACAATTATTCTTCTGTAATTCCTTATGACCTTGAACAACAGCGAAAAGAAGTCAGAGAATTTCTCGATGACCTTACAACTCGCGACCAAAAAATGTTTAATGTTGTAATTACTATTATGCACACAGCAGATACACTTGAAGAACTCGACAGCGATACTGAAGCAATTCAGATTACAGGCAGAAAGCATATGTGTCAGATAGGTGTTCTTAAATATCAGCAGTTAGAGGGGTTTAATGCCACATTACCAATAGGAATAAATAAAATTGAAGCAAGGCGAACTCTTACAACAGAGAGTCTTGCTGTTTTTATGCCCTTTAAGGTACAGGAAATTCAACACGATGGAGGTATATTCCAAGGTGTAAATGTTATCTCTAAAAACATGATTATTGTAAATCGAAAATTCTTACTTAATGGTAACTGTTTTATTCTTGGTGTTTCGGGTTCTGGTAAGTCTTTTACTGCAAAGGAAGAAATGGTAAACCTTCTTCTCTCAACCGATGCAGACGTAATGATTATTGACCCTGAAAGGGAATATTCAGCTCTTGTTGAAGCAATGGGTGGACAGGTTATCGAATTGTCGGCAAAGAGTAAAAATCATATCAACTGTCTTGATATCAATAAGGAATATGGTGATGGTGCAAGTCCTATTGCATTTAAAGCTGAGTTTGTACTTTCTCTTTTTGAACAAGTTATGGGGAAAGATGGTATTGATGCTATGCAAAAATCAATCGTTGACAGATGTCTAAAAAATGTTTATGCAAACTATATTAAAAAAGATTATACGGGTAAAGTACCTACACTTGTTGATCTTTGTAACAATTTGAGAAAGCAGCCTGAAGCAGAAGCGCTTGAACTTGCTACTGCAATGGAATTGTTTGCATCAGGTTCACATAGCACCTTTGCACAGAAAACCAATGTAAACATTGAAAACAGACTTATATGTTATGACATTCTCGAGCTCGGTAGTCAGCTTATGCCCATTGGTATGCTTGTAGTTCTTGACAGTATTCTCAATCGTATAACAAAGAACAGAGCTGAGGGTAGAGAAACATATATCTTCATTGATGAGATATATCTTCTTTTCCAACACGAATATTCTGCGAATTTCCTTTTCACTCTGTGGAAAAGAGTGCGAAAATACGGAGCCTATTGCACGGGTATAACACAGAATGTTGACGACCTTTTACAGAGCCACACGGCACGAACAATGCTCTCAAACTCTGAATTTATCATTATGCTTAATCAGGGTAGTACAGACAGAGAAGACCTTGCTAATCTCTTGCAGATTAGTGAAACACAGATGACACATATTACAAATGTTGAAGTCGGTCATGGTCTTGTTAAGGTGGGCTCTGATTTAGTTCCTTTTGAAAGAAAGTTCCCTAAAAATACAGAATTATACCGATTGATGAATACTAAAATAATTGAGTAAAAAATTGTGCGAGCCGAGAAAAATCTTGGCTCGCATAGTTAATTTTTAGATGTACAATATACAAAAGAATGTTTTACTAACTATATATTGCATCTGTAAAAATACTTCGAACATACTTTATCCACGTGGTTATATCTTTTTCTTCAACTTGGCACTTGTTACTTTTCCATATATGAGGTGATAAATACATGCATATAAGTTTGGCTAACATTTGATGCAGTATACGAATTTCTTTGTTTTCACTATACCACATAAGAGTTCCAGCATGAACAAAATTATTTCTTCGTTCATATGTATCTCTTATTAAAATGCATAACTCTTTTTGCTCTTTATCAGTTATGTTTATAAGTCGTGGCCAAATGACAGACAAACGAAGTTTTTTCTCATTATCTCCTTCGGTAATCAATGACTCAGCAGCAGAAAAAAGAAGCATCATAGATAATGTGGTATCTTTATAGTTTTCATATTGTTCTAAAGATTTTTCAAATAAATTCAATGCATTTGAAAATTTGGAATATAACTCATCTCCCTGGCTATTAAAAATAAATGTATTAGCTAAATTAATAAATTCAATCTGATTGTTGGGTTCAGATAAGAAATCTAAAGAATACCTACATTGAATTAAATTCCACCAATTTCCATGTCCAAACTGCCAGTTTTCCTCTCCGATAATAGCAACATGATAATTATCTTCATGCCAATTAGAAGTTAGTTCGTAAATATCTTCTTCTGTTTCTAATTTGTAAACCATAAGTTTTATAATTTGAAATACCCTTTGTGCAATAACTGCAGCACTTCGATAAACATTGGAATTCACATTATCTATTTGTAATACTAAAAGAGGGTATTCCATAAAATCTTTCGAGCGAGTATTTTGCGTATGTTTGATAAAATCACATATTTTGTGTTTGTCTAATCCAGTTATTTTTAGTATCTTTTCTTCTTTTTCTTTTTTGCTTCCATTAATAAAATGAAAGGGGGGAAAATCTATATCATTGCTTAATCTTGCGCCATTTATAGGAATCAATAGATAGTGTATCTTTTTGTTTAATTCGAGAGTTTTTATAATAGTTTGAACAAGATTTTTTCCTC
>JAZNTF010000050.1:0-10508 GCA_045591625.1 Candidatus Fimenecus sp. | reverse complement strand
GCAATATCCATATACATTCTTATTCCTGCGCCACCCTTATATAAATGTTTTGCCAAATGACAAAAAAGATATACAAGGTGAATATCCTTTTGTGGCGATAATCTTTTATCTGTATCCGCTTCGGCACTTTCCAAGGCATCTGAAAAGAATGAAATTACCTGTTCACCCTTACCCAAATCAGAATCCATAAGCTCTGTATGTACCTCACATCGGCTTAAGTCATAATAATAACTATAGGTCGGCTCCCAATTTTCTTTTACATTGTAACCATTCTGAATAAAAACCTTATCCGACTTTTCTCTGTCCTGTTTACGAATAAGAATATCTATATCACCAAAGGTACGAAGCTCAGGAACAGGATAAAGAGTACGCAAATACCAACCTTTTACAGGCATATGTGGAATATTGTTTTCACTAAGCTTATGCGACATAATTTCAAACATTGCAACTTTTTTAAAGTTTTCTGCAACTGTCTGATAATAGCACTCCGTAAGTTTTTCCTTAAGTACTTCGTCTTTTATTATATCCCATTTTTTATCCATATAAGCTAAAACAGGCAATATATTCTGTATATAAAAGGCATAAAAAAGCCTAAGCTCCTGCACTTCACCATTCAAATGAGGCTCTCTGTTGTGTATAAATGCAGAAAGTATTTCCAATATAATATTTTCTTCCATTTAAATCACCTCTGTCGCCCTACCATCAAATTTGAAACACATATTTATCTTAATTTGTTAATCAGCTGAAATGCCACGTCCATCATAGTTGCAAGCTTAAACTTTACAGGAATTGATATTATTTTACATTTTAAACCTACAGGAGCAACCTTTTTGCCGTTAAACAGGTTGCACATTGTCAAAAGCTTTTTTCTGCGTTCCGCAAAGCTTAAATCACTTTTTGTAAGGTCATTTGCCACAGAATAAGCATTTCTGTAATGAAGCCATGCTAAAGAATTTTTTACGGACTCTCCTTTTATATTGCTTTTTTCCAAAGCATCAATCATCTTTTCATAAACTAAAATTTTCTGTTCGAGAAGTTTTTCCCTATATCTTCTGGAAAGAGACTCCTTGTTACTCACGTCCGCAAAATAGATTCTGCTGTTTACTCTCTCAATTTTATCTGCAAAGAGTAAGAATGTAAAAACAAAAGTCAGGTCCTCACCCATACTCAGTTCTTCGTAAAATCTCAAGTCATTTTTTTCTATAATCTCGCGTCTGTAAAGCTTTGCCCAACAGGAATTGATTGCACGTGTAACTACACTCTCAACAATAAAGGCTTCTTTTTGACCTTCTGTATCAACACAGCATTCAGGCCATGATATCACTTTCTTAACAGTACCGTTTGATTCAATTGAAAAAACAAACTGATAATAATCCGCATCACTCTTTGTGCAGCTGTCAAATGTTTCAAAGCACTTGCTGTCAACATAATCATCACTGTCAATAAATATAACATATTTTCCTTTTGCAACGGAAAGCCCTGAGTTTCTGGCTGAGGAAACACCGCCATTTTCTTTATAGATATATACAATGTTGTCATATTTGTTCTGCATCTCTTTACAAATACTCTCAGTCATATCTGTTGAACCATCATTTATAACGATAATTTCTACATCAGTTCGTTTCTGCGATGCGATTGACTTTATACATCTTTTTATTGTCTTTTCCGAATTATAAACGGGAATAATTACTGAGTATTTCATTTTATAATCAACCTTCAATGATGCTTAACGAAAAAACAACTATTGTTAAATCCGTATATATGAACATTTTCTTTTTCAATTACCCACTACCTTAATTCGTTTGAAACATTAATTATGACTATTGCTTTTCTAATGTTCCGTCCTTCATAATTTTGTACACAGCTTTGCAATATTTAAGCATACTTGGTCTATGAGTGGTGATAATCCTTAACTGTGTTGGCTCCGATACCATAATATTCTCAAGCACACGAGATTCTGTCTGTGCATCAAGTGCAGATGTTGCCTCATCCATAAGCAACACAAGTGATTTTCTGAGAAGAGACCTTGCAATTGCTAATCGCTGAAGCTGTCCTTGTGAAAAATTAACTCCGTTCTCGTCAAGCTCTGTTTTAATTCCCTGAGGAAGAGAATCTATTAAAGAAGTAAGTTCTGCTTGCTGCAATACATTTTTCAATTCATCCTCAGTAGCATCAAATTTTACTATTCGAAGATTATCCTCAATGCTACCGGAAAACACACCTATATCCTGAGGAACATATGAGCAAAAGCGTCTTGTACTATCAGAAACATTTATGCTCTCACCCTGTGCAGTAGTGAAAATAATTTCACCCTCAGTAGGCTCAAGCAAGCCCAAAATCAGCTTAAACAATGTGGTCTTACCTTCTCCGGAGGCACCAATAAATGCAACAGTTTCACCGGGCAATATTTTAAAGTCTATATTTTTCAAAACAGGTTCTTCGGCATCATGATATTGAAATGAAACATTTTTAAATTCAATTGTCACACCTGTATTCAAGGCCTTATCAATAATTTCAAGAGCTTTTTCTCTTTGCGCATCTTGTTCCCTTTTAAAGCTTGTTATTTCCATAATTCTGCCGGCAGAGGTCGCAACAGATATAGCTGTTGGAGCCAATGAAGCCAAAGAGTTAAAAGATGATGAGAGTGTACCTGATATTTGCAAAAACAAAGTCATTGTACCATAAGTGATAGCACCCTGCCACAATCGGTAAACACCCCAGCCATAACAAAAATATGAAACAATCATTCCGATAACGGAAAAAACAAGGGTCATTAATATATTGAATCTTTCATATTCAAGACGTGTTTTTCTGTAAGTATTAAGCAAACTTGAGAAATTACTTATATAGTCCTTAGTAAGGTCAAAAGCTTTAATAATCTGAACATTCTGAACAGATTCCTCGGAATATGACAATACATCACCATTAATTTTTCTTGTTTCTTTACTATATTTTCTTATAGTTTTAATCATCAATCTTGATGTTAAAAAGAAAAATGGTGCACTAAACAGTGCTAACACCGCCATAGTCTTATCATAATAAAGAACTATTGCTAATGAGCCGATAAACTGAACAAGACGAGTCACAACACTTGGAAAAAATCCTATAACTCCCGATGAGACAGTTGAAGCATCTTTTTCAAGTCTGTTAATTAAATCTCCTGAATGATATTTTCTGATTTCCTGCCAATCCGCAGTAACAATATGCGAATAAATTTCCTCTCTTATTTCGTTGTCGACCTTTGAATTTACTTTAGCAGTTATCCAGGAAGATACCGATGTAAAGATGAACTGAAAAACAGTAAAACCGATAACAATAGCGGCGGAAGTAATTAACTGCTCCTTAACATGTGAAACAACCGAATCAATAAGATACTTTGACGCAACCGAAACATATAACGACATAACAGTTGCAATAAAGCCAAACAAAATATAGATGAAGCACATCAATCTATATTTTTTTACATATTTCATTATCCACTTCCACTCTTTTATCATATTCACAAACAGAGTGGTGAAACCTTCAGACTTATTCATTTTCATATATCCTTTAACCTTCTGTATTATCTTTATAAATGAAGCCGATGACATATTAACAATAGCTATCATATTTACATAATATTCCCTTATAATCATACCACACTTTTTATTATAATACAAGGCATTTCAGTATTTTGCTGATTTTAAACTACATAAAAGAAAAAGCTTCGTGATAACGAATTATCACGAAGCTTTTTATAATTATTTTTTATGAAAGGAAGCCCTGAAGTGCACCTGATTCTACTGAAGAATATTTACAATAGTAATCAATCGGAACCTCTGTATGACAGCCTTCACCTATACCAAAGATTTTGGTTGCATCGAATCCTTCACCGAGAATATCAGCAATAAGGTCCAAGTCAACCTGCACCAAACAAGAGCTTGGGCTACCAACAGATGCTGCAGCAAATGTAAGAGTTGGTTTAAAATATTTTTTCATATCACTAATACCTCCTTTTTATATTTTAAAAATAAATCCAAAAAGTTTTTTGATGAATGTTACGATTGTTGTGATGAGATTTTCAATAAATGTTGGAACTTCAACATCTGTATTATCATCAACTGGTTCATCAATCTCTGGCTGCTGTGTATCTTCATTAACAACGCCATCGTAATCGTATGAGTTAGGGTCAACCGGTCTTGGAGATAATGAGAATGATCTTGCCATAACAGGTAAATCTTCACTTGTAACTGCCTGAGCAGTTGCATCAACAAGCTTAAGGTTGTTAACACTGAGGAGACCGCTACCAATGTTTGTAATAATAACATTAGCCACACCTGTTGTAATATCGATATCAAGATATGGAGTAATGTCAAAATACTGCTCTGTAGCTGTATTTATTTCAAATTTGATAGAGTTATCGCCTGAAGCAACATTAGCTGTAGTAGCACCGTCAGCTGCACGAAGGCTAATCATAACTCTTGAATCAGAATTAGGTACAGCTACATTGAATGCTACAGCATGAGAATCATCACTACCTGTTGCTGTCTGTAAGTAAATCTCATTCTGAGGACCTACTGACTGATAGTTGCCGAATGAAAGTGTAGGAATATTACCGTCTTCATCAGCACTAAGCTCACCAACAACGTAAGCGAACAAGCCACTTTCACTTGTAATAACATCACCTTCACCGGTTGCAAGTTCATTAACTATATTATAGTATGAAGCACTCTTTTCAGAGTCAATGTAATGTGAAGAGTCATCACCAAGAGGATTATAAACACGAATGCCATCGATATAGCAGTCAAGTGCAACATCTGCAGCTGCAGTTGCACGGTTTGAAGCAACAGCTTCACCAACAGGACCTGTACCACCATTGAGAATTGAATTGTCATTGTACCATACAAATTCAACTTCACTCATCGGTACATAGATACCCATATCTCTCAATGCATCCTGAGTTGTGTATGCCTTATTAGCAAGACCTGAACGAGCACCTGTAACACCCTGAGCAGTTGAAAGGTAAGCTGCTGTAACTTCAACAGTGTAATCACCGTATCCGTTTGCATTTGTGTGGTTTACGATAGGAACCTGCTTAAGAAGTGCCTTGTCATAGTTTACAGTATCAACATAATATGTATCAACCATATAAACCTTTTCGATTACACCGGCAGAGTTCTTGACATTAACAATCTGAATACCTGTGTTTGCACCACAAACTGTCATAAGGTCAAAGCCTGTACCTGTGTAGTTGAATGTCATTGTATCACTACGTTTTGCAGTTGAATTAACTGTTGTCTTTAATACAGTACCGTTTGAATAGTTATTACCGTTATTTGCATAACTTGAATCATATCCGTAACGGTCATTATCACCTGAAAGTGACTGACCTGTTGCAATAGCTGAACCTACAGTATTCCAATTAGATTTAGTAAGGTTACCTGCTGAAGAAGTAATGAATCTGTTTTCTTCATAAAGTACATTTGAAGCAGGAACAATATTGATTCTGAACCAGTCATATGACCCGTCATCACGCTTGATAAGACAGAATGAACGGTTATCTTCTTCGGTATATTCACCGGACATAAGTTCATAAGTCATATCCTGATTTCCGTTAACAAAGTTAAGTGCAACATTATCTGTTTCACGTACTGTCTTATATGTTGACTGTTTTGTAAGACCGCCGTCAACAGAGCAAAGTGTACCGTTGATATCTGAGTCATACATTGGTAAATCATAGTCAAGAACATATGTGTATGTAGGAATATTGAAGTATTCTGTCGGGAAGTACTTAAATGTATCAGCTGCTACATATTCGTCGTTATTCTGATAAATAGCTGTTGAAGAAGTATTATTAATTGATGTATTTGTAATATCAGCCTCTTCGTTAGC
This sequence comes from Candidatus Fimenecus sp., assembly GCA_045591625.1. Taxonomy (GTDB): domain Bacteria; phylum Bacillota; class Clostridia; order Oscillospirales; family Acutalibacteraceae; genus Fimenecus. The sequence goes on along the minus strand of JAZNTF010000050.1, from coordinate 4,637 downwards.
TTCCACGCCTTCAATTACGATTTGAAGTTTTCTACCTGTCTTACCCTTTGAAATATATTCTTTTGAATAGTCATAACCACTGATAAGCATTTTGTGAGCGTTAGAAGCGTCATAGCTTACTGTAACGCCTGCTGTTGAACCGTCAACAGCTGAACCTTCATTGAATGCGAATCGTTCAACCTTATCGTATGAACCCGGAACAAGCCTATAAGTTAACTCGATACCGTCCTTAAGATTACCGTTTTCATCAACGATTCCCTTGAACGCTGTACTGAGTTCTTCGCAAAGGACTGAGTTTGCGTCAAGGTTTGCAAGACCTACAGAATTGTTTTTAACAAGCTGACGAGACTCAATTTCAGCAAAATCAGTGTAACCTTCGATAGTACAGTCAGCAAGAGTTGTAAAATATTCAACACCGTCGACATTTCTACCACCAAGGTCATTTATAGCTTTTGCTGCAGGATATCTTGAAGAAACTGCAGCCATATAGTTGTTCTTATCAAAGTTAGGGTTATCTGCACCAACGATAACACTATAAACGAAGGCACCCTTGTTTTTAGCTTCAAGTGCTTTTGTAACGGCATTGTTTGCTGCGGTTTCTATGTTCTTACCGTCATAAGCACCCGGAACACCGTCTGAAATAAAGATAATTGCAAGGTTTCTTGTACCGTCAGCAGTATAATCCACACCGGAGTTATCAATAATGCTGTTTGCAAATGCAAATTCCATACCTGAATTATCTGTCTGGTCACCAGGAGATGAAATACTACTAATCTGTGCTTTAAGGTTTGAAGCATTTGATTTTGCGTTCCAGAAAGCATCTGTAAAGCCTGATGTTGCCCATCCGCTTGAACCAAGGTAATGAGCTGAAGCACCGTAATATGTAACAGCAATTCTGTTTTCTGAATTCTGTGCTGCAATATGGTCAACAAGCTCTGCCATCTTTGCCTTAGAGGTCTCTAAAGGAGTACCTGTACCTCCCGGGAAGAACTCATGGTGTGGGCCTTGGAAAATGTTTGTTTTACGACGGTTAGTGTTAGTACTTTGTGATGAATAACCTGAGTATGCAGTACCATTATCAACATTTGAATAGAATGTTGCTTTATCTACACCTGCACGGATACCGCCACCAACATCGTTGTTCTCAGCATTTGACAGAAGAACATAATAAAGTCCGTCATCGCCAATATAATATGCCCAGTAATGCTGTACGAAACTATTATCACAGTCACCCGGCACATTGTTAATTGCAAGATATAATCTGTGATATTTACCATCAGAAGTCTGATAGTAGATATCCTTTTGAGTGAATGCATAACCAATGACACCGGTTCCGTTATCGTCAGATGTAACACTTTCTGCACAAAGTGAGCTGATTTGTAAGTTTCCGTTATATGAAACTATACCTGTACCGTCCTGAGTGTCATTAACAGATGTGGAGGCATCCATTACGAAAATATAGTCAGTAGGTCTTTCACCTACATGCTCGTAGTGATTAGGAGAAATTGCATAAGTTTCAAGGTTGATTGTATATGTACCGTCAGCCTGAAGCTCAGCTGTCATATCTGTATAAACACGGCTTTCATATGTTGAAGAAGTCTTATCAACAACACGCTTGTAAATGTTGAATACACCGTGTGCGTAGAATGTATCTGCACCTGTTACAATACCTTCACCGCCAAGCACACTTGAGCCTGAAGAATTCAAAGCATCTGTATGGAAGGTACCTGGCTGTTCAGTAACACCTGAGTACATAGGAACAGTACTATTTGCGTAATAATTATTATATGCAGTATTATAGCTTGCTGTTGTACCGTCATTACACCAGAGGAAATAATCATTATTAGAAATCCAGAATCCGCCTTCATTAGGAATCCATTTTCCGTCTTCGTCTTTACCTGATTCCTGAATCTTCATATTAGTTCCGCGAACAGCATCTGTTGCCATTGAAATAGTTGAAGCATCGCAATAGAGGTTAGGCTGATTAACGAAATAGTAATCAGGAGACTGAATACTGTAAGAATTTCCGCTGAGGTTGGTAATTTCCCAACGAAGATTTTGCACATCATCCTTTTCGGGATTGCCGAGATAAAGTTTACCACCTTCTACAGAATACTCTGTAATAGGATGACCGATTACACCTGTGTAACCTACATTGCTACCGAGGCTATTCTTTGAAAGTCTGTAATACTTATAACCGCCGTTAGCATCGATTGCGTAAAGGATATTTCTCTGTGTAACAGGGTCCTTTACAGGAGATTCATAAACGATGATATATTCTTCACCATTCTCAATTTCTGAAAGGCTGTTTACTCTTTCATAATGAGTAGCAGGTGTATCAATAACCTTAACTCTGTTTTCGAGTGCATAAGGGTCAATCTTCCAGATAACGTCAACCGGCTTTTCACAGTTACCGATAGAAGTCAAACCACTGCTTTCGTTCATATATTTGTTAGAAGCACCCTCAAATGTACAGAAAATCAAGCCGTTAACAAAGCAAAGACCCTCTGACATTGGCATCATATTATATTCTTCATAATCATTGATAACATGAACCTTAATCGTTTTAGTTGCACTATTATCAGAATTAGTACTGATATTTACATTAGTAGTTGGTATTGCTGAAAGGTCGATATCAGCAACTGTAAGCTTACTTGTTTCACCAAATCCGAAGTTAACAGAGTTACCTGCACCTGAACCATAAGAACGGCTGAGGTAGAGCTTACCGTTATCAACAACCGCATACTGAATATCATTAAGAGTGTTGTTAATAGCTAAAGCATGAGTTGGATAACTTCTACAGTTAGCTTGGTAACTTGTGTTTACAAGATAATCCCACTCAGCAGCAGATGTTTCGCCCTGAAGCTTATATCCGTAAACCATTGAGTTGTAGGCATCTGTAGCAGGACAATTGTAATCAGCAGCAGCGATAGTAATACCAATCATTTTAGCGCCTAAATCATAGAAGTTACCCATCCAAAGATAACCCTGGTCATAACAAACGTAAGCTGTATATGCAGTTTTACTGTCGCTTGTTACAGAACCAACCTCATAGAATTCGGCTTCATCTACAAGCTGAACCTCAATATATTGTACTCCATTAGTACCGAGGGTATCAAGAGCTGAAAGAGGAGCATAAGCAATCTTTCTGTCCTTATCACCGCATGAATAGTAGATGTTGTGTTCTGAGAAAGCGATACCGCCACCGTGGTCTTTATTTACAGTTCCATCCTTATTAATGAATGAGAACATTCCCACGAACTCACCTGTTTCTGCATCAAGACAGAACATCTTACTTGAGTATGTTTCGTCAGCATGGTATGCAGTAACAATCATCCAGTCCTTTGCCGGATAATATGATAAGCCCTGAACAACATAGTCCTGAGCCGGGTCAAGTCCCGGAATAACCATATCGGTAGCTTCACCGGCACCGTTGAGATAATAGGCTGCGTAGTTACTGTATGTTTTTTCGTAATCAGAAACAACACGTGTCTGTGTGATTGTTTCATCACCTGCTGAGATAGCGGAAACTGCAACACTCAAACCAGGAATAGCAATTGCTATCGTTCCAACGAGAATTGCTAATGAAAGCAACAACGACATAGCCTTTCTAAATATTTGCTTCTTTTTCATTTTCATTACCTCCATTAAATGAAAATATAATTACAAACCCAATTTCTGAATTTGCTTAATTCCTTATTTTTGGCTTTTCGTAACAAGATTTTGCACCTGTCTGCAATAAGCCTTTGCCTTTCGGCATGCATATTCGGGAACTTTTGAAAAATCCCCTGTTTCAGCAAGAGAAACTGCGGCACAGATATCGCAGATTTTACGATATTCACAGTCCTTACATTCTCCCGGCATTTTTATTTCCTCACGGGCCTCGTTGATATACTCCCAAGCAGTGTTGAAATCCTCAATTACAACAGATGGTTTCGTCATCATTCCGCAAGGTGTCATTTTACCATCATAGGTGACCCAGAAGGAGCTAAGCCCTGCTCTGCAGGAAATTCCTTCACATTCATCTGTCAGAAACTCTCTTTTTCGCCTCTGCTCAATATTTTTGTCTGATTTGACCGATTCAGCAATCCTTTCTTCAGTAAGGCTTTGCAGCTTGTTTTCAAAATCAAGCCTTGCAGCCTCCTCCGGACTTAATCTGAATGCCTCACCACTTGCCCTCACGGGTTCAAAAATATAGGTAACGGTCTTCATTTCAATACCCAAGGCTCCTGCATAAGCTCTTGCCTCGCTCAAATCATCTTTATTAAGAGGTGTTACGGTGTAATTAAAACGAATATTCACACCGTTTTTTTTCAAGCCCTCAACAGCGTATTTAACTTTTTTATATGCACTTCCGTCTCCGCAAAGTTCTTCATAGGTCCTTTCGGAGCAACCATAGAGAGTTATATTCAACCTCTGTGGAGGATACACTCTGAAAAATTCTATATACTCATCGTCAATCAATGTGGCGTTGGTATTTATATTCACAAGAAAGCCCATTTCACGAAGCTTAAGGTAAATCTCCTTAAAATCACTCCTGACAAGTGGCTCACCGCCTGTCAGCAATAAATTCAGAGTACCTCTTTTTTTACATTCCTCCGCAAGGTTCAGCCACCATTCGGTAGATTTTTCCCGAC
>JAZNTF010000049.1:0-5555 GCA_045591625.1 Candidatus Fimenecus sp. | reverse complement strand
AACATTTTGCACTTATAATTATCTCGACAAATTATAATTTGAATTTTATGAGCAAAAGGGCGGAAAACTGTTGTTTTTTTACTTGTTGTTTCACTAACTAAATGGTTGAAAACAGGCATAAAATATGTTAAAATAAAATGATATTAAAAATTGAGGTGTCGTTATGACAGAAAAAGATATTCAGAACCAGAAAAACATAGAAAATCACGAGAAAAACGGTGTGGAAATACCCTATCATCAAAGTGTTGTTATTGAAGAAAATGTCACCATCGGAAAAGGCACTGTGATAATGCCTAACACTATGATTTTTGAAGGCGTTATGATTGGTGAAAACTGTATTATTGGTCCTAACACACTCCTTAAAGAAAGTATTATCGGGAATGGTGTGAAGCTCAATTCCGTTCAGTGCTATCAGTCAAAGGTTCTGGACGGTGCTGACATCGGTCCGTTTGTTCATATAAGACCAAATTCTGTTATCGGTGAAAAAGTACATTTAGGCAATTTTGTTGAGGTTAAAAACTCCAATATCGACGAAGGCACAAAGGTTTCACATCTTACTTATGTAGGTGACTCGGATGTTGGTAAACGAGTAAACTTCGGTTGTGGTACCGTAACGGTCAATTATGACGGCAAAAACAAGCACCGAACAACCATTGGTGACGACTGCTTTATCGGTTGTAACACAAACCTTGTAGCACCTGTAACACTTTGCGACGGTGCTTATACTGCTGCGGGTTCAACAATCACCAATGATGTACCTGCCGATTCCCTCGGTATCGCACGAGCTAGACAGGTAAACCTTGAGGGTTGGCGTGAAAAAAATAAAGACAGATTCAAAAAATAAAGGAAACAATTATGTTCAACAGATTCAGAAAACAAACAAATACAACGGGTACCGGTACTCACGAATTTCTTATCGTGGGTCTTGGTAATCCGGGTAATAAATATACATTAACTCGACACAACACAGGATTTCTCTGTCTTGATATGTTAGCTGAAAAACTCGGCTTCAGGATTGACAGGCTTAAATTCAAATCACTTATCTGCGACACTAACATAAACGGTCACCGTTGTATCGTTATGAAACCACAGACATTTATGAACAACAGTGGTGAAGCAGTTAGAGAATGTGCATCATTTTACAAAATCCCACCTGAAAAGGTTATCGTTATTTATGACGACATTTCTCTTGATGTTGGTAGACTCCGTATCAGAAGAAAAGGTACTGACGGTGGTCACAACGGAATAAAGAGCATCATCTATCATCTTAACAGTGACCAATTTCCAAGAATTAAGATTGGTTGCGGTAAAAAGCCACATCCTGACTATGACCTTATTGATTGGGTAATTTCGGAGTATAAAAAAGATGAGCTGAAAGCACTTGAACCTGCACTTGAAAACGCGTGCAAGGCTCTTGAACTTTTGCTTGATAACAACACAGAAAAGGCAATGAACTTATATAACAGTTAAGACAGAGGCAAAAACTATGTCAGCATTTACCGAAGCAATTAAAAAATCAGCAGAATATGAGGCAGTTGTAAACAGCATCCGAAAGGGATTTTTACCACAGGGAGTTTTAGGTTTGATTCCCGTTATGAAGGCTCATATTATTTCTGCCACAGTGGGGGGTCTTGAAAAAAAGGCCCTTGTTGTCGTGCCCGATGATGCCTCCGCAGTGCGACTTTGTGAGGATTTGGTTGCTCTCGGAGTTTCTGCGCTTCAATATCCTGCTCGTAGTCTTTCCTTCTATACAACTGACTCACAAAGCTATGAATATGAGCAAAAGAGAATCAAAGTGCTTCGTCGGATGCTGGATAATCGTTGCGATGTGGTTGTTGCAAGTGCCGAAAGCTCACTTTCATACACTGTTCCGCCTGAAATTTTACGACAAAAAAGTGTCCTTCTTAAAAAAGATGAGGAAACATCACTTGAAAATATAGTAATGTCACTTAACTGTGCGGGATACACACGAGTTGACGCAGTTGAGGGCGTTGGTCAATTCTCTGTCCGTGGCGGTATTGTGGACTTTTTCTCACCTGACGACGAAGAGCCTGTCCGTATTGAATTATGGGGTGATACAGTCGACACTATGTGTCATTTTGATGTGGTGTCACAGCGAAGGACAGTTAATATTGACGAGGTTTTAATTGCTCCGTCAAAGGAAATCATCATTGATAATTCACAAGAATTAATTGAAAAAATCGAGAAATTGGCATCTTCAATAAGAGGCAAAAAGACTGATATTATCCGTGAAAAGCTTTACAATGATATTGACAGACTTAAAAACGGTCTTTCCGTTGGTTCTGCCGACAAATATCTTCCTCTTATATATTCCCCTGCTACAATTTTTGACTATGCAGAAAACTATCTTCTTTTTGCAGTTGAAACAGGCGGAATTAAAGAAAAAGTATCCTCTTCTCAAAAGCTTCTGTTTGAGGACATCAAGGCTTGTGTTGATGACGGAACACTTTGCAAGGGACTTGACAAGTTCAGCCTTACATTCAACGAGCTCATTGAAAAATATGAGGATTTTGGCGCTACCTATATCGATAATTTTGCACGAGGAAGCTTTGACACACCTGTAAAAGGTCTTACAACCTTTAACGGGAATACTCTTCCTATATGGAACGGAAAGCTTGATGTTCTTATGGAGGACTTAAAGCATGTCAACACAAACGACAGCACAGTTGTTGTTTTTGCAGGTACGGAAAAGAGTGCAAAAAATCTTGCCGAAGCATTGAATGACGAAAATTTCGTTTCAGTTTATTTCTCCCACATCCCTGAAAAATTCCCCAAGGGTGCCGTTTGTGTACTTGCCGGGTCATTAAGTTCGGGATTTTCTTACCCAAGAGAAAAGCTGTTTGTTTTTACATATTCAAAGATTTATCAATCAAGCGCGAGAAAACGGAACAAGGTATTCAAGGCAAGGGACACAATTCATTCTCTTGATGAGCTTAAAAAGGGTGATTACATTGTTCACGCAGTACATGGTATCGGCATTTTTGACGGTGTGACACAGCTTGAAGCAAATAAAATTATAAAAGACTATATCAAAATCAAATATGCAAAGAGTGACGTGCTTTATGTACCCGTTACTCAGCTTGATTTGGTATCAAAATACATAGGTCCTCACGAGGACGACGGAAAAGCGCTTAAGCTCAATCGTCTCGGTGGCGGAGAATGGGAAAAGACAAGGAATAAGGTCCGCAGTGCAGTCAAGGATATGGCTGACCAATTAATTAAGCTTTATTCCCAGAGACTTCACAGTGAAGGTTATGCTTTCTCCCCTGACATTGATATGCAAACGGACTTTGAAAGAAGATTTCCATTTGAAGAAACCGGTGACCAGCTACGAAGCATTGACGAAATCAAGGGTGATATGGAAAAGCCCTATCCTATGGACAGACTTCTTTGCGGTGACGTTGGCTTTGGTAAAACAGAAGTGGCTTTACGAGCTGTTTTCAAATGTATCGCAGACGGAAAACAATGTGCAATTCTCGTTCCGACCACCATTCTTGCATTACAGCATTATCAGACAATCCTCAAACGATTTGACGGATTCCCCATTGAGGCAGAAATGCTTTCCCGTTTCCGTACTCCAACACAGAGAACAAAAATTATCAAGCGTATAAACGCGGGATTTATCGATATTGTCGTTGGTACTCATTCACTTATATCAAAAAATGTAAAATTCAAGGATTTAGGTCTTCTGATTGTTGACGAAGAACAAAGATTTGGTGTTGCTCAAAAAGAAAAGCTGAAAGAACTGTTCCCGGGTGTAGATGTACTGACCCTCTCTGCTACACCAATTCCGAGAACACTTAATATGGCAATGTCAGGCATTCGTGATATGTCAGTTATTGAGGAAGCACCCTCCGACCGTTCACCTGTTCAGACCTATGTGGTTGAACACAATATGCCGCTTCTTTGTGAGGCTATGGAAAAGGAGCTTCGTCGTGGCGGTCAGGTTTATTTCTTGCACAACAGAGTCGAAACCATTGACGGTGTTGCAAATTCAATTCTTGAATATCTTCCTGATGCAAAGGTTGCAACTGCTCACGGAAAAATGAGTGAGGAGCAATTAAGCACAATATGGCGTGACCTTATGGATGGTTCAATCGACATTCTTGTCTGCACAACCATTATCGAAACAGGTGTTGATGTGCCGAATGCCAATACTCTTATCATTGAAGATGCTGATAGGTTAGGACTTGCTCAGCTTCATCAGCTTCGTGGTCGAGTTGGTCGAAGTGCAAGACGGGCAAGTGCATATCTCACATATAAGCGTGACAAAAATCTTTCGGAAATTGCCTACAAACGATTACAGGCAATCCGTGAATATACCGAATTCGGCTCGGGCTTTAAAATTGCTATGCGTGACCTTGAAATCCGAGGAGCAGGTAATCTTTTGGGTGCTCAACAGCACGGACATCTTGCTGCCGTCGGATACGATATGTATATGAAGCTTTTAAGTGAGGCAATAAGTCAGGAAAAGGGTGAAAAGCCAAAGCAGAAAGAATGTCTTATTGACTTGCAAATCAATGCTCATATTCCTGACAAATATATTTCAGCACTCCAGCAAAGACTTACAGTTTATCGTAGAATTGCTGATATAAGAACATTTCAGGATGCCGAGGATGTACGAGACGAGCTTCGCGACCGTTTTGGTGATATTCCGCCATCGGTTGAAGGTCTTATTGAGGTTTCTCTTTGCAGAAACACTGCCGCATCCCTCGGAATTTACGAAATCGGTCAACGTGGTGAAACTCTCTGCCTCTATTGTGAAGAAATCAACTCTTCATTGGTGCTTGATATTTCTTCTGTGCTTCGCGGTCGTGTAGGAGTTACAGGCAGTGGTAAAAAGAGTATAAATGTTAAGAAAAAGCCTGACCAGAATTCTCTTGAAACACTCAAAGAGATTTTTGAAGCTGTAGAAAGCACGAGGTTAAACAAATGATTGGTACAATAGTCAATGCTACCACAATAGTTGCAGGTAGTATTATCGGTAGTTTACTTAAAAAAGGAATTAAAGAAAAATACACAAAATGTCTTATGAATGCAATGGGGCTTGCCGCGGCAGGTATCGGTATTAATTCCGTTGTACAGAATATTCCGAACAGCAAATACCCTGTTCTGTTCATTGTAAGTCTTGCGCTGGGTTCACTTTTCGGCAATATGATTGACCTTGATAGGCGCTTCAATGCTCTTACTGAGAAAAAGGGCAAAAGCGAATTGGGAAAAGGACTTTCAACTGCAGTTCTTCTTTTCTGTATCGGCAGTTTGTCGATTTTAGGCCCTATAAATTCTGCACTTAATAATGACCATACATATCTTTTCACAAATGCTACTCTTGACTTTGTGACGAGTATGGTTTTAGCTTCTACTTACGGAATAGGAATTGCACTTGCAGCAATTGTGCTTTTCCTGTGGCAAGGCGGGATTTATCTTCTTGCAACATTTTTAGCTGAATTTATGAGTCCTGAGCTTATGTGTGAAATCAGTGTTGTGGGTGGATTCTTAATCGCATCGTCAGGTCTTGCAATTCTTGAAATAAA
>JAZNTF010000048.1:0-11821 GCA_045591625.1 Candidatus Fimenecus sp. | reverse complement strand
TCCACCACTGAAGTCTCCAGAGAAGGTCGCCGTATTCAAAGTCAATTTTCAATGTCTGATATCTCATATTCGTATAAGCAGCCATTTCATCATACAAATCTGTAAATCCAAAATATCTCTGCCAAGGATTCATGCTTGTATAATAAATATTTTGTTCAGCATCATATTCATATCCGAATAAAGCAAGAATCTGATTAGGTGTTGAAACAATACCGGGATTTTCCAGCTCAGTTGCCTTCTTTAATATAATTCTGGCATCCATAGCAGTAATACGATAGTTGTCATCCATATCCAACACATTGAGCGTGTCTAAATTGACACGGTCAGGGCTTACTACGTATTGTAATGTTACACGGGCATCCAATGCAGAAATTACTCCATCACCGTTAGCATCGCCTTTAAGGACATCATCTGCCGCACTGACTGTGCTGAATGGGATAAATGTGCAAAGCATCGCCAAAGCCAAAATTACTGAAAAAATCTTTTTCATAAAAGCATCTCCTTTTTTAAAGATTTATATAAATCAAAATATTATTTACATAATTATTTCTCATTATTCACTCTGTTCATTTTTGAAAACTTTTCTCCCCAGCTGTTTGCCCAGCTTTCGCAATAAAGCTTATAGTATGAAACGTTATTCTTTTTACGATAATTTGCAAAGCATTGGCACCAAATTACCGATGGAATTGCAACCACAATATAATATAAAGGCCCTAAAAGTAAGCACTGCCATGTGTGACCATATTCGTGAATACGAACATTGTATGCCCATATTTTATCAGGGTGATTTTCTCTTATGAAAATGAATTCACCCATTGAAAGTCCACCTTGATTCCACGGCATATACACAATATTTGCATATCCGAATTTTTGATGCTTATATCCCAAAATCTTAGTGCAAATAAGATATGCGATACCGCCCATAATATTCACCGGAAGTCCCCATGTCCATTGTACTAAATGAAAAAACACATCAAATGCTTTACTTCTTTTTACTGTCGGTGCAGTCTGATTTATATCAATCTTTTTCATGTTTTCGTCACCTCATCTTACTTCTTCCAACAGCTGCTTTCTTATCTCTTCTTTTTCAATGAGAATTATATATTCACCATTTTCATTTCTGTCGAGAGTATGTCCCTGACTTTCGTCATTATTCTTACCAAGCCAAGTATTTTCCAATTTCTGTCCTGAAAGAAGCTCACAGCATTTCTTTTCTTCTTCAGCAAGTGTGACACTGCCGTATTTGTGCTTAGTTGCAATAGCTGCACGTATCATTGTATGGTCATCCTTAGTCATTTTAAACCTTCTTAAAAGAAGATATGAAACAAACGCACAAACCATTGGAATTATCGCAACACAAAGACGAATTCCGAATATTGCCGAATCAGGCTGTTCTACAAATTCAGTAGCTTCACTATTTGTATCAAGACCAAATCCGCCAAGAATAAGCGTTACAATAAATGTGTTAATACCACCTGTCACCTGCTTAACCATTGTATTACATGTTGAAACAACACCCTCACGGCGACGACCTGTAATCAATTCATCCACATCGGTCAAATCAGGGAAAACATTGTTACAAACAAATCCTATTCCGCTCATACCAAAAGGATAGAAGGTAACACCCAAAATCATAAGAATGAGCATATATGTAGCTTTTGGAGTACCGGGTTGACTTGCTGTTACTATAAGTCCAATAGCCAGACCTAAAATCATAAACGGAGTTACGATTGTGCCGCATTTCTTCTTGCCATACTTCATGGTAAGAGCATAATTAAGCGGGAATGCAGCGGTCTCAAAAATTCCGGCAAAAGTGTTAAAAATCGGATAGAATTTATATTGGTTCGCAAGAAATGTAACATAATAAATATATGTTGTCGAGTAAAAGCTTCTTGCCATTTCCCAAAAGAAACTGATTGAAAAATATTGTCTGAAAGCTTTGCTTTTAAAAACATCAAAATACTCCTTGAAAGCTGCTTTCAAATCAAGCGGCTCAACTTTCATATCAATGGAGCTTGGCTCTTTTACAAGTCTAAATGTGACATAAAGTGCAATGCCGTACACAATAGAAAGCACTATACCCGTAGCAAAGAAAGGTGTTTTTGCCTCTCTTGTGAGTCCGTCAGAAAATCCGAAAACAGAAAGCATTATAAGAAGTATGATATATGACGGAACCATACCCACTGAATTGAAAATATAGCTTACTGATGTATACTGCGTTCTCTTATTATATTCAGGTGCAAGTTCAGGAAGCATTGCTGTATGAGGCACAGCAATCATTGTATAGGCAGTTTTATAAAGCACATAAGCAAAAACAAAGTATGCAACTGTCACATACGGATGCTTTTCGCCATCAAGTCCAAAGGAATTCCACAACATTATATATGATACAACAACAAGCGGAATACCCCATTTTATATACGCGCGATGTCGACCGAATTTTGAACGAGTACGGTCAGTGATAATACCCATAATCGGGTCGTTTATTCCGTCCCACACAACGGCAACCATCGTGATAAATCCTGCATATCGGATATCAAGACCGACAACCTTTGTCAGGAAAATGCTGAAATACATACTGATAATGTATCCGGCACCACCGATAAAAATATTGGTATAGCAATAATTAATCATAGGCACAACAGTTTCCTTGAATGTACCCTCAATTCCTATTGCTTTTTTTATTTTTTCACCCATATTTTCACCTTGATTTTATCGAAAATCTGCATTACAAAAAACTTGCAATGCAGACTCCGGTTAATTATCTTTTTTCTTGCAGAAGATTTCTACTGCATTTTCTTGAGTTTTGATTTCGGCAAAGCTATGGTTTCCACCATTTTCACCGTCAAGAGTCCAGTTAACCTCATCCTCAAAATAGAATTTAAAATTCTTACCTTTTTTCACCACAAGATACTTGTTATTTATAACATCTCTTGTAATAAACATTGCATTAAGAATAGAGACTAACTGCGCCGGATTTTTCGGCATTCTGATAAGCGCCAGTTCGTGAAGTCCGTCATCAAATTCAACACCTGATTTTTTAAGCACAGGAAAACCTGCAACAGAATAAGAATTTGAGACACCGCCATAGAAGAATTTACCCTCTATAACCTCACCATCATCACACTCAACCTTCGCCTTAAATCCTTTTATTTTATGAACCTCTTTTGCTGTTTCCCAATAATAAGCGCCTCTGCCAATCTTGTTTTTCAAGCTTTGCTTTGCCTTATATGAAACATCACAGAAATTACCGAAACAGGAAACATAGATAAACTGCTCCTGACCATTAAAGTCTCCGATATCCACTGCTATGGTTTCACCCTCAAGGATTGTTTCAACAGCATCGTCATAATCTGTAGGGATGTGAAGAGAATGAGCAAAGTCATTGGTTGTACCACAAGGAATATAACCAATTTTTGCATCAAGACCCATATCCATTACACCGCAAATTGTTTCTTTGAGTGTTCCGTCACCGCCACAACAGACTATAACATCATTACCCTCACCATACCGCTTTGTAACATAATATGCATTTTTGTCAATCTCAGTATAACGCACCTTAACATCATAATCAGCCTCTTTGAACATCTTTACGATTTTGGGCTGATAATCAACACCGTGGCGTTTACCCGCAATAGGATTGACAATTAGCAAAAGGGATTTTGACATATCAGAACTCCAATTTCTTATTGATATAATCAACCAACTGGTCGATAGGAAGTCTTATCTGTACCATTGAGTCTCTGTCACGAACTGTTACACAGTTATCAGCTTCTGATTCGTCATCGCCAACAGTCTGGAAGTCAACAGTGATACAAAGAGGAGTACCGATTTCGTCCTGACGACGATATCTCTTACCGATTGAACCTGCATCATCATATTCAACATTAAAATGTTTGGAAAGCATTTCAAAGATTTCTTCAGCCTTGTCACCAAGCTTCTTTGAAAGAGGAAGAACAGCAGCCTTAACAGGTGCAAGTGTCGGATGGAAATGCATAACAACACGAGTGTCGTTCTTTTCTGCATCTACAACCTCTTCATCATAAGCCTCTGTAAGAAGAGCCAAGAAAAGACGTTCAACACCAAGTGATGGCTCAATAACATAAGGAATGTATCTTTCACCTGAAACCTGGACAATATATTCAAGGTTCTTACCACTTGTATTTGCATGCTGAGTAAGGTCATAGTCAGTTCTGTCAGCAATACCCCAAAGCTCGCCCCAACCAAATGGGAAGAGGTATTCAAAGTCAGTTGTAGCCTTTGAATAGAAGCAAAGTTCCTCAGGGTCGTGGTCACGAAGACGAAGATTCTCAGGTTTGATGTTAAGAGAATAGAGCCAATCACGGCAGAAACTTCTCCAATAATCGAACCATTCAAGGTCTGTACCCGGTTTGCAGAAGAATTCAAGTTCCATCTGTTCAAATTCACGAACACGGAAGATGAATTTACCCGGAGTGATTTCGTTACGGAATGATTTACCAATCTGTGCAACACCGAAAGGTACTTTCTTTCTTGTTGTTCTCTGAACATTCTGGAAGTTTACGAAAATACCCTGAGCTGTTTCAGGACGAAGATAAATTTCAGATGTTGAATCCTCAGTAACACCCTGGAATGTTTTGAACATAAGGTTGAATTGACGGATGTCAGTAAAGTTGTGGGCACCGCAATCAGGACAAGGAATAGCATGTTCTTTAATGTAGTGTGCCATATCATCATTTGACCAACCCGCAACATTTGTACCGTCAAAATTTTCGATAAGGTTGTCTGCACGATGTCTTGTTTTACACTGACAGCAATCCATAAGTGGGTCAGAGAAGCCACCAAGGTGACCTGATGCCACCCAAGTCTGTGGGTTCATAAGGATTGCAGAATCAAGACCAACATTGTACTTGTTTTCCTGAATAAACTTCTTTCTCCAAGCCTTTTTGATATTTTCTTTAAGTTCAACACCTAATGGGCCGTAGTCCCAAGTATTAGCAAGACCGCCGTAGATTTCACTACCTGCATAAACAAAACCTCTGCCCTTTGAAAGAGCAACAAGCTTTTCAAGTGTTTTTTCTGTATTAACCATTTTTGTTTCCTTCTTTATATATTATTATATATTTTTTCTGAATTAATCAACCTTGCCTGATTTTACAGCTTCAAAATCATCAACGATTTCCTTTTCAGGAGCTTTTGTAAGAAGTGAAACAACTACAATAGCAACTGAAGCAATAATGAATGCAGGAAGAAGCTCATAGATAGCAAATACACCGCCAAGCTTTGCAATTACATATTTCCATACGAAAATCATAACGCCACCTGATACCATACCTGCAAGAGCGCCCCATTTTGTTGTTCTCTTCCAGAAAAGAGCGAAGAGTACAACAGGACCGAAAGCAGCACCAAATCCTGCCCATGCGAATGAAACGATTTCAAAAACTGAACCTTCGTCCTTTGCCCAGATAACACCAACAATTGCGATAACAATAACTGTTAAACGTGCAACAAGCATTGATGCCTTCTGTGAAAGTGTTTTACCGAGGAATTCCTTAACAATATTCTGTGAAACTGCTGATGCAGCTGCAAGAAGCTGTGAGTCAGATGTTGACATTGTAGCAGCAAGGATACCTGCAAGAATTACACCTGCTACAATTGCAAGGAATGCACTGTTGTCACTGATAAGCTTTGCAATTTCAATAATAATTCTCTGTGAGTTTGCGTTATCAAGAGCGATTGCACCATTCTTAACTGCTGCTGAACCGATAACACCGATTACAATTGCAATTGCCATTGAAATAAATACCCAAACAGTAGCAATTCTACGAGATGTCTTTAACTTGTCCTTATCATTGATAGCCATAAATCTTAAAAGAATGTGTGGCATACCAAAGTAACCAAGACCCCATGCAAGAGTTGATGCAACTGTCAATGCATTATATGGTGTACTTGCATTTGTGCTTGGGTCATAAGTGTTGAACATTTCAAGGAAGCCTGGCATAGAGTTTGCGTTTGCCACAACATTATCCCAACCACCTGCATAGTTGATACCAAAACCAACAACCACTATAAGAGCAATTGTCATAACGATTGACTGGATAAAGTCAGTTGTTGACGCAGCAAGGAAGCCACCAAGAGTTGTGTATGCAACAATAACAATCGCACTTACTACCATTGCTGTGAAATAGTCAACACCGAAAAGGCTTGAGAAAAGTGTACCGCAAGCATTAAAGCCTGATGCTGTGTATGGTACAAAGAAAACAAGAATAACAAGACCTGCAATCAATGAAAGAATATTCTTCTTATCACCAAATCTTTTTGAGAAGAATTCAGGAATTGTAACTGCGTCAAGCTTTTGTGAATACATTCTGATTCTCTTTGCAACGATAAACCAGTTAACCCATGTGCCGATACCAAGACCGATTGCTGTCCAGCTTGCTTCTGCAAGACCGTAAACCAAAGCAACGCCAGGAAGACCCATAAGCAACCAGCTACTCATATCTGATGCCTCTGCACTCATTGCAGTAACAAGTGGTCCTAATTTTCTGCCACCAAGATAGAAGTCATCTGTACTTTCGTTTTTCTTTGAATAGATTGCACCAATCACAACCATTGCCAAAAGGTAAATTGCAATTGTAACAATCATAATAATAGCTGTTGAAGTCATTATTATCATCCTCCCAATGGAATATTACTCCATTTTATAAATATTCTATTGTATTATAATAAAAAAAAGATGATTTGTAAAGCATTAAAGCGCTACAAATCACCTTATTTTTACATTTTTTGTTTTAAATCAGTATGTTATTCTTTCCAATCGTGAATGACTGAAGGTTTTTCAAAAATTTCGTCAAGCCTGTCCATAAACGGAATGATATCACCGTAGTCAAGAGCCTTATGGTCAAAAGCGATTGTAAACGGAAGAATCTGACGAATTTCAATTGTATCATTTCCCTTTTCATCTGTTACAACAGTTGGCTTTTTCTGAATTGCATTAACTGCGATTGCTGTAACCTGAGGTGGAATGATTTCAAGAAGGAAACACATACCCTTTTGGTTACGATGAACTGAACCAAGGTTGGAAATTGTAACTGTACCCTGTTCAATATCCTTTTTTGTAAGTCTGTCCGTTTCAGGAATTGAATAATACTGTTTCTTCTCTTCTCCCTTAAGCGTACGCACCTTGTGCTTGCCTGTTTTTGAGCCGATAAGTCTCAAAACCGCCTGCTTGATTTTACCCTTTTTGAGTCCTTTAAGAGTATTATCAAGCGAAACCTCGAACATAGCCTCATCCATGTTGGTGTTCTTCATACGACGCATTGTGTCATTAATAATCTCTGTCATTTTTGTAAGAGATTTATTGTCCATATGACGAAGATTAACCGTCATCATTCTTCCGTCAGGAAGCATTGCAGGCATTGAAACATTAACACGGTCATGGTAATAAAGTTTGCCACGAACAAGCTTACGTTCAAATTTAAGGTGACAGTTCATCAGTGGTGCAGCCTTAAGACCCTCAGTAATTATTTTCATAACAACTGTGTTGATAGAAATTTTCTTTGACTTATCTGTGCAACCTTCGTTAAGCTTTTTGTATTCCTTTAGAAATTCAGTAACATCTGCCTCATAGCTTACAACGGCATGGGGAATTGTCTCCCAGCTTTCTGCAGTCATATTTGAAACGATTTTTCGTGCAATACCAAATCGTTCTTTTTTATAAACACCCATTTATTTTCTCCTTAGAATGCTTTTTCATTAAATCTTTTTTCAAATTCTTCACAAAGTTCATCTCTGAAAGCAGGATGTGCGATAGAAATAAGCGCTCTTGCTCGTTCTCTCATTGTTTTACCCTTAAGCTGAGCAATACCGTATTCTGTAACAACATAATTTACATCATTTCGTGTTGTTGTAACCGCTGAATAGTCAGTAATTTTCGGAACAATCTTTGAAATTGTATCACCCTTTGCTGTGGATGGCATTGCCATAATTGAACGACCACCCTTACTCATGGTAGCACCGCGTACAAAGTCCATTTGACCACCAACACCTGAAAACTGATTAAGACCGATTGTATCGGACACAACCTGTCCCATAAGGTCAACCTGCAAACAGGAATTTACAGATACCATATTATCATGTTGGGCAATAACAACAGGATTATTAACATAATCCATAGGTGTCATTTCTACATCCTTGTTTCCGTTAAGAAAATCAAAAAGCTTCTTTGTACCAAAGGCAAAGCCTAAAATCGTCTTGCCTTGATTAATATTTTTCTTTGAATTGTTAATAACACCGTTCTTGATAAGGTCAACAACACCGTCGCCCACCATTTCGGAGTGAAGACCAAGGTCCTTCTTGTGCTTTAATTCCTCGCAAATTGCATTCGGAATACCGCCGATGCCAAGCTGAATGCAGTCACCGTCATTAATAAGTGACGCACAATTTTTACCAATCTGCATTTCAACATCTGTTATTGGTGGTGCAGGTACTTCAGGAAGCTGTTCATCACACTCCACGAAAAAGTCGAATTCTGTCACATGCTTTCTTGCCACACCATAAGTATAAGGCACATTTTTATTTACCTGACCGATTTTCACTTCGCAATGAGAAAGTGTAGTTTCGATATAGTCACAGTTTGTACCAAGTGACACATATCCTTCTTCGTCAGGTGGTGTTACAGACATAACAGTAACGCGAGGCTTGATAATCTCTCTTAAAACCATAGGGGATTCCGAAAGATAACAGGTTGTGAAATCAGCAACACCGGAAGCAATTGCCTTTCTGTTTGTTCCTGAAGCAAAAAAAGAGTTATATTTAAAGTGACCTTGAACTTCCGGGTCAACCCAAGGTGTTTCTCCCAAAAGGAGCATATTTATAATTTCAACATTGTTATAATTTTTATAATTTTCACGCATTGCGCGAACAATTGCTCTTGGCTCACCACAACCAAAAGACATTACAACTTTATCGTTATCGTGAATATTCTTAATTGCCTCTTCGGCACTTACAAGTCGATTTTCGTATTCTTTTTTCCAGTCCATAAAGACTCCCTTCTGCTTTAAATTCACAAGTAATATACAAACATATATTT
Source organism: Candidatus Fimenecus sp. (assembly GCA_045591625.1). Lineage (GTDB taxonomy): Bacteria > Bacillota > Clostridia > Oscillospirales > Acutalibacteraceae > Fimenecus. The sequence goes on along the minus strand of JAZNTF010000048.1, from coordinate 2,751 downwards.
TTCTCTTGATTGAAGAACATTTATGTTGACTATCAATCGGTTAGATTATATATAACTTTATTTTTCTTGTCAAATGAATTTTAGTTTCTTCACAGATTATTAACAAATTCTCTTTCTTACTGTTGATTTTTTATATGTATATATAGTATTATAATGTTATCATTTATTTGTTGGGCTGAAAGGGGTCTGAATTTATGAACTATATCAGCAAAAAAGAAAAAATTAACTTTATGGCCGGTCTTGCGGGACAGAACATTGTTTACTGTTTTATCGGTACAGGATTCTTCCAGTACTTTTTGACAGATATTGCCATGTTCCCTGCCGCTTATGTAACCGTGCTTCTGATGATTATGAAAATCTGGGACGGAATCAATGACCCTATTATCGGTTCTATTGTTGACCGTCATCGTTTTAAGACTGGTGAAAAGCTTCGTCCGTTGCTTAAAAATACACCTGTACCGGTAGGTATTTTTACAGTTCTTATTTTCTTTGTTTTTTCAACTGATGATGACCTTCTTTGGCTTCGTCTGGGCTACTTTGTAATTATGTATCTCTGTTGGGATATTACATACACAATGCAGGACGTGGCAATCTGGGGTATGACTGCCGTTGTTACTCCTGATTCAAATGAACGTGACAAATTCGTTCAGTTAGCACGTTCAGTAGGCTCAATCTTCTTCGGTATTGCCAGCGGATTTATCCCTATGGCTATGGAGAATATTGCAAAAATCTCCGGCAATTCATTGTCACTTATGACCCTTTTGTTCACAATCATTTTCGGTCTTGGCGGTGCATTGCTCAGTGCAAAATGCTATAAGGCACAAGAAAGAGTTCGTCTTGTTGAACCTGACAAACAGCAGACATCTATTCTTGAGTGCTTCAAGCTTCTTTTCCAGAACAAGATGCTTATGCTTGTAACACTTTCAAATCTTTTAGGTTCATTCGGCTTCGGTGCAAGTCTTATGACTTATTTCTTCAAGTATAAGATGCCTGAAATTTCTATTGCAGGATATATTCTCGGACCATTGACACTTAACACAATTTTCGGTACTCTTACCTCTCCTCTTTCATTCTTAGGTATGCTTATGGCAGACAAGCTTAAGCACAAATTTAAGGGCTACAGAAATCTTCTTATCTTCATTCAGGTCTGTACATTAGTCGGCAGAGTTATTGCCTGGGCTATCGGATTCCAAGGCAAAAATATTATCTGGACTATCATTATTCTTGCTCTTTGCTCATTCCCCGGTGGTGCCGCAAGTATTGCACAGACTTCACTCTTCTGCGACAGTGTTGACTATATGGAATGGAAAACAGGCAAACGTACAGAAGGTGTTACATTCGCAATGCAGACCTTCTTCACAAAGATTTCAAGTGGTATCACAGGCGCTCTCGGCACATTTGCGCTCAGCCTTCTCGGTTATGTTGCAGTTGAAGACACTCCTGGTGCTGTATATCTCGGTACACAAACTGAAGCATTTGAAACCTGGATTTGGCCAATCGTAATGCTCACACCTGCGCTTGCTGCACTTCTTTATATCATTCCTCTTCTTTTCATAAAATACTCTCCTGAACAGAAGGCTCAGGTTGAAAAGGAACTTGCAGAACGCAGAGCATTAGCTAAAAATGAAACAGCTCAGGCTGCTGAATAAAGGAAAGAAATAAAATGAAAAAATTAATAAGTATTATATGTATCGTTGCCATTATGATTTCATCATTTGGGATAATGGCATTCGGTGCTGATACAAGCTATAAGCCTTATGAAAACAGTCAATATTTTTCTTATGATGAATACGATATTCATTATAGAGTAATCCCTGCTCAAGGCAATTTTAAGGGCAGAATTATGATGCTTCACGGATTTATGTGCTCAACTTACGCATGGCGTAATATGGCTCTTGAAATGTCAGAAAAAGGTTATGAATGTGTACTTGCCGACCTTCCTAACTTCGGTTACAGCACAAGAGAAACTGCCGAAATGGAAATTATCGACCGTGAAATTCTCATCACCGAGCTTATGAAGAGCATTGCTCCGATGGACGAGTGGATTCTTGCAGGTCATTCAATGGGTGGTGGTGTTGCAGTCAATATCGCAATCGAAAATCCTGTAAAAGCACTCTTGCTTTATTGTCCGGCTCCTCAGAGTGAATTCCCTGAAGAAATGAAGGATATTGTTCAGTCAGATATTATGAAGGGAACAATGAATGCATTTTTCCAATACGGTACAGAGGTTGACCCACTTGTTAAAATGGTAATTTTTATGGCAACTCTTGATTGCAGATTTTCAAATGATTATGATGTAAACGGAGTTACAGACGCAGTTCAGTATGACGGTTTCGGTGCAGGAATGTGCGAAATGATGTATAATGTAAGACCTACTGATTTAGAGAATACTGACAAAATCACTTGTCCTGTACTTCTTGTCCAGGCAAGCGGTGATGTTATTCTTAATTCTCAAATGAAGGAACAGATGAATTCTGCATTCCCTGACGCTACAACATACAATGTACTCATTGGCGGACATCAGTGCATTGAAAACAGAGCAAAGGAAATCTCATTTGTAACAAATCTTTTCCTTAATAAAAACACATAATAAAATCATTTAAAGGGATGTCAAAACGGCATCCCTTTTTATTTCAAATTATAATTTGTCGAGATAATTATAAGTGCAAAATGTTGGGTCTGCGACGCTGATTATAAATGTTAACCAATATGATTGTAAATGTAGGGGCAGGTAAATCTCACCTACCGGTT
>JAZNTF010000047.1:0-2638 GCA_045591625.1 Candidatus Fimenecus sp. | reverse complement strand
GTGATGAATATGGTGTATTGTTTAATAAAAATAAAACAATATTAATTATATGTCCAGCGGGCAACAAGGAATCATTCTATAGAATTCCTGATAGTGTATTAACAATTGAACCTTGGGCATTTCGTAATTGTTATAATCTTGAACAAGTAATATTTCCTGATAATGTAACAAAAATCGGAGACCACGCGTTTTATTTGTGTCGTAATCTTGTGGATGTAAAAATAGGTAATGGTGTAACGGATATTAGTGATTGGATGTTTGGTGAATGTGATAGTCTTGTGACGGTTACAATTCCAGACAGCGTAACAAGAATTGGCAATTATGCATTCTATTGGTGTGATAATATTACTAATGTTATATTTGGTAAAAATGTAACATCGATTGGTTTAGCAGCATTTAATGAATGTACTAACATTACAGATATTTACTATCCAGGAACAATAAATGAGTGGAACGAAATTGCAATAGAGGATGGTAATGAACCTATACTTGAAGCGAATATTCACTATAACTATCACATTCATAAATACAATGCAGTCGTAACAGACCCAACTTGCACAGAACAAGGATATACCACATATACTTGCGAATGTGGTGATAGTTATGTTAGTGATTTTATTGATGCATTAGGTCATACAGAGGAAACAATCCCTGCAGTAGCACCAAGTTGTACTGAAACAGGTCTTACAGTAGGCACAGAATGTTCAGTTTGTGGTGAAACACTCACAGAGCAGAAAGAACTTCCTGCAAATGGTCACTCTCCTGCAAATGCAGTTGAAGAAAACTATATTGCTCCGACTTGCACAGGAAATGGTAGCAAAGATGTAGTTGTATATTGTTCAGTATGCGAAGATGAAATCAGCCGTGAAACAGTTGTTATCAACGCAACAGGTCATGCAGACAATGATGGTGATGGATATTGTGATGCTTGTAACGAACAGCTTGAAGATAATAATGATAGTCAAATCATTATCATGAGCATAATTATGATGATTATTAACTTTATATTAGAACTTTTTGGTATTAAATAATACACAACAATATGGCGGAGTCAAAAGACTCCGCCTTTTCTATAGATTAAATTATAATTTATCGGGGAGATTTATTGTTGATTTGGACATGAATCGTAGGGGAGGGTGCCCACATCGTCCCGTTCCAAAGTGTGATGTTTACCGACTACGGGACGATGAAGGCATCGTCCCCTACAAGGTATGTTCTTCTATATTAGTTCCCCTACAAACTCCAATTTAATAATCTGTTTTATATAGATACAAAAAATGAGACTATGAATTAACATAGCCTCATTTTTTATTCCATATTACTTACATGATAACTCAATGTCATTAAACTTTCACTTAAATGAACATTTTCAACTGCAACATCAGGATGATTTACAGAAATATCATAATGACTAAAATTCCAGAAACCTTTGATTCCCAAATCAACAAGCTGTGGTGCTAGTTCTTCAGCTGCAGGACTTGAAATACACAAAACTGCAACAGAAGGGGAGTTTTCTTTACAAAAATCAAATAAATCATCAATATGTCTTATTGGTAATCCGCGTAGCATCTGACCAACCAAAGCTTTGTTTTTATCAAAAACACCGATAAGATTAAAACCTCTGTCTTCAAACGCCATATGTAATGCGACAGCTTTACCAAGATTACCTGCACCGATAAGAATTGCTTTTCTTGTTTTATCTACACCAAGAATTTTACCGATTTCATTATAAAGACTTTCAATATTATATCCGTATCCTTGTTGACCAAAACCGCCAAAGCAATTTAAATCCTGACGAATTTGCGATGCTGTAAATCCCATTTTTTGTGATAAATCTTTAGAAGAAATTCTGACAACGCCCTTGTTTTTCAATTCTCCTAAATATCTGTAATATCTTGGAAGACGTTTAATAACAGAGTTTGAAACGCCATCATTTCTAATCATAATAAACTCCTTTTATGAAAGCTTTTTAACAGTTTCCATAACATAGTCGCCAAATTCACTACATGTAGCTCCATTGTCACGACCTGTAATTGTAAGTTTCTTTTCTTCAAACATACAAATATCAAGAGCTCTTTCGAGCTTGTCTGCAACATCCTGTTTACCGATGTGTGAAAGAAGCATAACTGTTGCACGAAGCATTGAGCAAGGGTCAGCATACTGACCTCTACCTTCACGCATCATACGAGGTGCTGAACCGTGAATTGCTTCGAACATTGCATATCTTTTACCAAGGTTAGCACTACCTGCAGTACCAACACCACCCTGGAATTCAGCTGCTTCGTCAGTAAGAATATCACCATAAAGGTTAGGAAGAATAAATACCTTAAAGTCTTTTCTTCTCTTTTCATCAATAAGTTTTGCTGTAGTAATATCAATATACCATTCGTCAGTAATAATTTCTGGATATTCCTTTGCAACTTCTTTACAGAGTCTAAGGAATTTACCGTCAGTTGTCTTAATAACATTGGCTTTGTTGATGATAGAAACTCTTTCTTTGCCGTTTCTTTTTGCATAATCATAAGCAATTCGAGCAATTCGCTCTGTACCTTCAGTTGTTGTAACAACAAAGTCCATTGCAAGTTCATCAGTAACATTTACCCCAAGTCGGATCGTAGCCATGTCGTTCTGTGAGCCA
>JAZNTF010000046.1:0-11002 GCA_045591625.1 Candidatus Fimenecus sp. | reverse complement strand
TCTGTGCCCGACCGCAAATAACATATAAACTATCGGGCAGGCACGGAGACCTGCCCCTACATTTCCAATCATATTGGTTAATATTTATAATCAGCGTCGCAGACCCAACATTTTGCACTTATAATCATCCCGATAAATTATAATTTAACAATAAAATTAAAGTTATGATTTAAATATCTTGACAGTAAATATGCCTTGTGATATACTTTCTCTGTAAATATTTGATATTATTCTGATAGGAGATATTACTATGGAAAGAATTAAGACAATTGAAACAAGAAATCTTCAGGAAAGCGCAGTTAAGGGCGGTTGTGGCGAATGCCAGACATCTTGCCAGTCTGCTTGTAAAACATCTTGCGGTGTTGCTAACCAGCAGTGTGAAAACAGCGAAAACAAATAATCATTAAAAAATTATTGCTTAAAGCAGGTAATGCGCAAGTATTACCTGTTTTTTGTTGAAAAGGATATTTTATGGTACATCAATACAAATTAAACGGATATAACATTGTCCTTGATATGTGCAGTGGCTCTGTTCACGTTGTTGACGAAATAGCTTATGACATCATTGCTATGTACAAGGACAATAGTGCTGAAGAAATAGTAAAATATATTCTCGATACATATAAGGACGAAAAAATCACGGAAAAGGATGTTCTTGAATGTATCGCTGATGTTAAAAGCCTTGAAGAAGCAGGAAAACTTTATACTCCTGACACTTATGAGGGTATGGCTTTTGACTTTAAGAACAGAAATACTGTAATCAAGGCACTTTGCCTTCATATTGCTCATACTTGTAACCTTAACTGTGAATACTGCTTTGCAAGTCAGGGTAAATATCACGGTGAACGTGCTTTAATGAGCTTTGAGGTTGGTAAACGTGCACTTGATTTCCTTATTGAAAATTCACGAACAAGACGAAATCTTGAAGTTGACTTTTTCGGTGGCGAACCACTTATGAACTGGGATGTTGTAAAAGAACTCGTTTCTTATGCTCGTGTTCAGGAAAAGATTCACAACAAGAATTTCCGTTTTACACTTACAACAAACGGTATTTTGATTGACGATGATGTTATTGATTTCTGCAATAAGGAAATGAGTAATGTAGTACTTAGTCTTGATGGTCGTAAAGAAGTTCATGACAGACTCAGAGTTGATTATCAGGGTCGTGGCAGCTACGATGTTATTGTTCCTAAATTTCAGGAATTCGTTAAGCGTCGTGAAGGTAAAAGCTATTATATGAGAGGTACATTCACTCATAATAATATTGATTTTACAAACGACATTTTCCATATGGCTGATTTAGGTTTTACTGAACTTAGTATGGAGCCTGTTGTATGCTCACCTGACGATGCATCAGCACTTACAGAAGCTGATTTACCAATTCTTTTTGAGCAGTATGAAATCCTTGCAAAGGAAATGATTAAGCGTAAAAAAGCAGGTAACGGATTCACATTCTATCACTATATGCTTGACCTTACTCACGGTCCTTGTATTTACAAGAGAATTTCAGGCTGTGGCTCAGGTACTGAATATATGGCTGTTACACCTACCGGAGACCTTTATCCTTGCCACCAATTTGTTGGTGATACAAAATACTTGCTTGGTAATCTTTGGGACGGCGTTACAAACAAGGAAATTCAGAATGAATTCAAGCTTTGTAATGCTTATGCAAGACCTGAGTGTAACGACTGTTGGGCAAAGCTTTATTGCTCAGGCGGTTGTGCGGCTAACTCATACCATGCATCAGGAAAAATCACAGGTATTTATGAATACGGCTGTGAGCTCTTTAAAAAGAGAATTGAATGCGCTGTTATGATTCAGGTTGCTGAAAACTACGACAAATAAGGATATTTAAAATGAACACACCAATTTATGACTTTGTGCAGAATTACATCAAAAGTAATACTGCCCGACTGCATATGCCGGGTCATAAAGGTGTGTCTTTTTTAGGTCCAGAAGCATTTGATATTACTGAAATAACGGGTGCTGACGAACTTTACTCACCCGAAGGTATTATCCGTGAAAGCGAAGAAAACGCTACTCACCTTTTCGGTACTGCTAAAACTGTTTATTCTGCAGGTAGCTCAAGTCAGAGCATAAACGCAATGCTATATTTAGCATATTTAAAGGCTGATAAATCAAATCGTCCTTATGTACTTGCCGGAAGAAATGCACACAAATCTTTTATTTATGCTTTGGCTAAACTTGATTGTGATGTGGAATGGCTTTATCCTGAAAATACTGACAGTATTTGTAGTTGTATTGTGACAGCAGACATTCTTGAAAAAAGAATTAATGAATTGGACTACAAGCCTTTTGCAGTTTATATTACGAGCCCTGACTATCTCGGTGGAATGAGTGACATTAAAAGTCTTTCCGTTGTTTGCAAAAAACACAATATTCCCCTGCTTGTTGATAATGCTCACGGAAGCTACCTCAAATTCTGTAAAAATGATATGCATCCGATAAGCCTTGGTGCTGATATGTGTTGCGATTCGGCACATAAGACTTTGCCTGTGCTCACAGGTGGTGGATATCTGCATATTGCAAAAGATGACAAGTATGGATTTTCCCAGAATGTCGTAAATGCATTGGCAATTTTCGGTTCAACAAGTCCGTCGTATCTTATTTTACAATCCCTGGATTTGTGCAACAGATACATTGACGAGAAAATTTGTTATGATATTGAAGATTGTGCTGAAAAGGTTGCAGAATTAAAGGACTTTATCAATTCAAAAGGCTTTGGCATTATTTCTGCTGAGCCGTTAAAGCTTACTGTTGATTTTCGTGGTACAAATACGGATTTCAAGTGTATTTTGCGTGAAAACAGTATTGAATTTGAGTATGCTGACGATGATTTTGTGGTGTTAATGTTCACCCCACAAAATTCACAGGAAGATTTTGACAAGCTGAAAAAAGCCTTTGAAAATATGGGTAAAATCAGTAATATTGATTTTGAACGAATTGAATTTCCAAAATCAGAACAGGTTATGGCAATCCGTCAGGCTGTTTTTAATGAAAATGAGGAAATTATTGTAGAAAAAGCACTCAAAAGAATCTGTGCAAGTCCTACTGTCTCCTGCCCTCCTGCAATTCCTATTGCAGTCAGTGGTGAGAGGATTACAGAAAAACATATTGAATTATTCAAGAAATATAAAATCAATAAAATATTGGTAGTAAAATAAAGAAGAGAGTACAAGTACTCTCTTCTTTTTATCTTATTTATTAAGCAAAAATACCTTTGCTCTGAAATCACCGTCAAGTCTACTGCCGAATTCCCCTGTGATATTCCAATTTTCTATAAACTTTTCATAAGGTGGATTTGCTCCATTTTTAAATGTATGAACTATAAGCAAGGCTTCATTTTCATTTTCACGGAGCACAACCTGATAACCCTCAGGGTCGTTGTAATCTTCAACATTACACTCGATTACACTTGTATAACCATCTTTAATGATATGCTTGATTTCCTCATAAAATTTAATTGAGTTAAGTGCTATCTGCCAATTTTCCTCAGGCAAATCAAAAATTTCACCACTGATGCAAAGACGACCTAAAAAGCCTGAAATAAGGCTATAATAAGTCCTGTGAACATCATCCTTTGCACGAAGCACAGCCCAAATCTGACTTTGGCTCGGCTTAATCATTCTCTGTACATTGGCTGCGATAATCGGAATACTTGTACATTCGTGAGCATCGGAAAAACTTGCCTGTGAACAAAGCTCCATTGTTGATGGTTCAAGTCTGTGACCACCACTTGCACAGTTTTCAATTACCAAATCAGGCAACTGTTCTTTAATTCTTTTGAAATATTTCTGACTTGCAAGTACATATTGACGAAGACCTTCACCAAGGCTTTCTGCACCGTCACAACCGATACCGATATTCTCGTTATAATCAACCTTAAGATATCCGTAACCACTGTCACGAAGAAGCTTGATTACCTTTTCATCTAGATAATTTACACACCACTCATCACGCAAATCAAGGAAACGATGACCTGCAACATTAAGCGGTGTACCCATTCGTGAAATAAGGTGGTTAGTTTCATTATATATCTGTGCTAATGGTGCAACATTTTCCATTTCAAACCATATTCCCGGAATGAGTCCGTACGATTTAATCATATCATTGACTTCTTTAAGTCCGTTTGGGAAAAGCTTTTTACTAACATTCCAGTCACCGATAGTTTCCCACCAGTTTTTATCTTCTTCCTTATACCAACCGCTATCCATAACAAGGTATTTAACACCACTGCCTTGTAATTTCTTTGCAGTTTTCTCAAGATTTTCTATTGTAGGATTACCCCACGATGTGCAATATTCGTTAAACACAACAGGTAAATCCTCGTCAACAGGAGAAATATCAGGATTTTGTGCCTTAACAAGCATATCGCATACTTTGAGAAGCGAATCACCGACAGCAACCACTGCTTTTGGTGTTGTGAAACTCTCGTTTGGCTTTATTTCCTTACACCAATGACCGTAATCAAAGTCAGCAATACCACCCAATAATGTCAATGGCTCTCTATGACGAAAAAGTTCAATCTGCCAGCTTGACGGAATATAAAGCTGAACACCGATAAATTCGTTTGTTTTGCTGTTTTCTACTGCAACAAAAGGAAACCATTTACGAACAGGCATTGAGCCCACCTGACCGAATTTTTCAATTCTTATACCGTGTCCGCTCCACGAACGTTCCATATTAAGCTCTGTCAATTTCTGGCTTAGCATTTTACCCTCAGCACTCCAGAATGATGTTGCTCTGTGGAGAGTGTCTGCATCAATATCGGTAATTGCAAAGGATGAAATCATTTCGAGAGTTACAAGTTCTTCTGTATTGTTTTCAAAAACTGTATAACATTCGAAAATATCACCTTTTTTAATGTGATATGCAGTGATTTTATATCCGTCCCGTGACTCGTATATACTTTTTTCATCATCAGCAGAAACGAGCTTACATTTCCACACACTTTCACTATCTGCCATGGAAATACCGTTTATAAAGTGACCACCGAAGTCGTCACCTCTTATTTTAAACTGAACTCCAAAATTCATAATTATTTCTCACCTGTTAAAAAATTTATCATCCGTCGAAACTAAAGATGAAGATTAGAAAAATTATAAACCTAATACCAAATAAAATCAATGCAATTAACAGACGAAAAAACTATAAGATTTTTATATATTATGTCGGTTTTATTTATTTGAAAACAAAATAAAAAAGCATCGCTATTGCGATGCTTCTTTGTGGTGACCCGGACGGGAATCGACCGTCTGCTTCGGCTACGCCTTGCATACTATCGGCTCGGCTCACGCCTTCGCCACTTTTGTCTAAAAACAATCCCCCGGATTGTTTTCTTAACGACAAAACCCTCTCGGGTTCGATTCACAAATCTCCAATTTACAAAAATAAAAAAGCACCGCTATTGCGATGCTTCTTTGTGGTGACCCGGACGGGAATCGAACCCGTGTTACCGCCGTGAAAGGGCGGTGTCTTAACCGCTTGACCACCGGGCCATATATAGGGACTTGTTCAGTCCCTTGGTAGCGGCAACGGGACTTGAACCTGTGACCTTCCGGGTATGAACCGGACGCTCTAGCCAACTAAGCTATGCCGCCATAGATGCCGTACTCTTGCGACGGCTTTGTTATTATAATATAAGACTTACGTTTTGTCAACACTTTTTTACAAATATTTTTAACTTTTTTTATTTTGCCCTTTTGGATAAACAAATCGAAGTTTTTCGGGGAACTAATATAGAAGAACATACCTTATAGGGGACGATGCCTTTATCGTCCCGTAGTCGGTAAACATCACACTTTGGAACGGGGCGATGTGGGCATCGTTCCCAACGATTCATTTCCAAATCAACAATCAATCTCCCCGATAAATTATAATTTGAAAATCTTTTTATTACCACTTTGCATTTAAAAATGCTTGACTTAAACATACTCTTTTGATATAATATCTTGAAATTTGAAACACGGTGAAAAAGAAAGTAGATTAAGTCAGTAACCTTACCAGAGAATTGTGCCGTGGCTGGAAGCACAAAGGCAAAAACTTAATTGAAGTTCCCTTTGGAGTGGTGCTGTTGAACGGAAACAATTAGACAGCAACGGTTTGTTCTCGTTATTGAACACGGAAAGTGTTTGCTTTTGGCAAAAATTTGGGTGGTACCGCGGATTTTATTCGTCCCATACTCTTTGGAGTGTGGGATTTTTTATTCCCTATTTCCGATTATTATAAGAAAAGGATTGAAACTAATGAGAGAAAAACTTGAAGCTATCCGCCAGAAAGCGGATGCAGAACTCAGTACATTTACTGAACAATCCCAGCTCGAAACTTTCAGAGTTCAGGTTCTCGGTAAAAAAGGTGAACTTACATCTATGCTTAAAATGATGGGTTCTCTTTCAGCTGAAGAAAGACCTGTTATGGGACAGATTGTCAACGAAGTAAGAGCATATGTTGAAGAAAAAATCGCAGAAAAAAGCAAGGAACTCAAAGAGCTTGAACTGAAGAAGGAAATCGAAAGCACACCTGTTTTTGATATTTCAGTTCCTGCAAATTTATCTCGTGGTTCATACCACCCTATCACACTCGTCCAGCGTCAGTGTGAAAGTATCTTCCGCTCAATGGGCTTTAACATTGAAGATTACAGCGAAATTGTTACTGACTACGAATGTTTTGAAGCGCTTAACATTCCAAAGGACCACCCTGCAAGAGATATGCAGGACACATATTACCTTGATAATGGTCAGTTGCTTAAATCACATACTTCTGCTGCACAGAATGCAATTTACAAGAAGTATAAGGATGCCCTTGTAAATGACGGTATGCCAATCAAAGCTATTTTCCCGGGTCGTCGTTTTAGAAACGAAGCTACTGATGCTTGTCACGAAAACACATTCTTCCAGATGGAAGGCGTTATGGTTGACAAGGACATTTCAATTTCAAACCTTATTTACTTTATGAAAACAATGCTTTCAGAAGTATTCAAGAAAGATATTAATGTTCGTCTTCGTCCCGGCTTCTTCCCATTCGTTGAACCAGGTTTTGAGCTTGACATTTCTTGTCTTATCTGTGGTGGTGAAGGTTGTCCATCATGTAAACACAGTGGTTGGCTCGAACTTTGCCCATGTGGTATGATTCACCCTGAAGTTCTTAAAGCAGGTGGAATTGACCCTGAAGAATACACAGGTTTTGCATTCGGACTTGGTCTAACTCGTCTTGCAATGATGAAATATGGTGTTAAAGATATACGTGACTTGAACAGTGGTAGTCTTAAGACACTTACACAGTTCACAGACGACGAAAATTAAGGAAGGAGGAGTAGATTATGTTTTTATCAATGAACTGGATTAGTGATTTCGTTGACCTCGGTGGTCTTGACAAGATGGAATTAATCCGTAAATTCTCACTTTCAACAGCAGAAGTTGAAAACGAAATTTTCTTTAAAGGCAGTGATTTCAGTGGTATCGTTGTTGCTGAAATCAAGGACATTCAAGACCATCCAAAATCAGAAAAGCTCCACCTTCTCAAGGTTGATATCGGTGAAGCAGAATTAGTTGATGTTGTGTGCGGTGCACCAAATGTAAGACTCGGTATGAAGACTGCATTTGCTAAAGTTGGTGCTCGTCTTGGTGAGATTGAAATTTCACCTCGTCCACTTGCAGGATTTTTGTCAAACGGTATGTGCTGTTCTGAAAAAGAAATCGGCATTTCTGATGACAACTCAGGTATTATGGACATTCTTGAAGATGTTAAGAATGGTACTGATATTAAAGACCTTTACGAAATTGACGATATCGTTTTTGAGGTTGATAATAAGTCACTTACAAACCGCCCTGACCTTTGGGGTCATTATGGTATGGCTCGTGAATTTGCATCTCTTGCCGGTCGTGAATTAAAACCATTACCACAGGTTGATTTGACACAGTATGACAATCTTCCAAAGGTTGACCTTAAAATTGAAGATGCTCTTTGCCAGAGATACTCTTGCTTACAGGTTGCAAACATTAAAAAGAATGTAAGTCCTGTAAATATGAGAATCCGTCTTTTCTATTGCGGAATGAGAGGAATCAACCTTCTTGCTGACCTTACAAACTACCTTATGCTTGAAATGGGTCAGCCAATGCACGCATTCGACTCAAGAAAGGTTGAAAAAATCCGTATTAAGAGATTTTCAGAGCCTTTCACATTCCAGACTCTTGACGGAATTGACAGAAATATTGACGAAAACACTCTTATGATTTGCAACGACAACACACCTGTTGCTATTGCAGGTATTATGGGTGGACTTGACTCTGAAATCGTAGAAGATACAACAACTCTTACTCTTGAATCAGCAACATTTAATGCTGCATCAATCCGTAAGTCAACTGTTCGTCTTGCACACAGAACTGACGCTTCAAACCGTTATGAAAAGTGCCTTGACCCTGAAATGACAGTTCCTGCTATTGCTCGTTTTGTAGATCTTCTTATGGAAATTGACCCTGAAGCACAGGTTGTTTCAGCTCTTACTGACGAATACGCGTTCAAGTATCCTCAGGTTACACTTGATTTTGATAAAGCGTTTATCGACAAATATACAGGTATCGAAATTCCGAACGATACTATTGTTAATACTCTTAATTCACTTGGCTTCAAGGCTTCAAACGACGGTGACAACTTCACAGTTGAAGTTCCAAGCTGGAGAGCTACAAAAGACGTTACTATCAAGGCTGATATTGTTGAAGAAATCACTCGTATTTACGGTTATGACAACTTTGATATCCACACAGCATCTGCTCCACTCTACCCTGTTCGTGCAAAGACAGAAAAAACTGTTGAGGACAGAATCAAGGATATGCTCGTTCACCGTTACTCACTTCATGAGCTTCATTCATATGTATGGCAGTATTTTGATGAATATAAGGATTTAGGTATTGAGATTGAAGAAAACATCAAGCTTTCAGGTGCTACAAATCCTAATATGGAAACAATCCGTAAGTCAATTATTCCTACACAGCTTTGTCAGGTTAAGACAAACACAGGCTATGCTCCTGAATTTGGAGTTTTCGAAATCGGCAGAACTGTAAACGGACTCAAGGCAGACGGTATGTGCGACGAAAGAAAGATGCTTTGCGTGACACTTTTCAGCAAAACAAAGTCACTCGAAGCACTTTACATTGAACTTGCAACAATGCTTTCAGTTATTTCTGACAACATCAAGCACAAGGCACTCACATTCATTCCAATGGATGCTACACTTTCTTATGAGCATCCAAGAAACCTTAACGAAATCTCTTGTGATGGCGTTGTTCTTGGTAAAATCGGTGTTGTTCACCCAACAGTAAGTAAGAAAATGGACAAAAAGGCAGCTATCGTATTTGCTGAAATCGATGTTCCAATGTTCGCAGAGCTTACTGATGCAGGTATTCATTACGCAGAACCTTCAAAATTCCCTGCTATGGAAATTGACCTTTCTTTCGTAAGTGAAACATTTGCTCCAATCGGCAAGGCTATTGAAAACGCAAACTGTCCACTTATCAAAAAGGTTGAAGTGACAGATACTTACCGTGACGAAAACGGTAAATCAATCACAACAAGAATTACTTTCTCAAATCCTGAAAGAACTCTCACAACTGAAGAAGTTATGGAAGTTGCAAACGGAATTATTGATGCTCTTGCAAAAGAAAACATTGCATTAAAATCATAATAATTTGTAGGGGCTGTTGTGTTCTTCAGCCTCTGCAACAGTTAATGCTGTATTTTTTAATAATTTAGTATTGTAATTTCTTGAATTACAGTATATAATATTTATGATTATATTATTGGAGGTGGCGAAATGCTCGACCCTAACAAGACCATACAGTTTTCACTCAAAGGTGAACGCGAAGAAACTACTCGTCAAATTCTTGTAACAGTTTATGATGCTCTGGTGGAAAAAGGATATAATCCTATTAATCAGATAGTTGGTTACCTTCTTTCCGAAGACCCAACATATATCACAACTCATAATAATGCGAGAAGTCTTATTCGCCGCCTTGACAGAGATGAACTTTTACAGGAAATTGTAAAAGATTATCTTAAATTAAACGATTAAGATTGTAGGTGTTTATTTTGGCTAAAGACAGCGAAAAATTCCTCACTTACAAAGGCAAACCATTGGTTAGAAACGGCAACACTCTTTATTACGGTTTTCCAAATGACAAATATGTTATTATGATGCAGATTCTCAGCTCAAAGCCTGTTGGTGATGTTGATGTTGCATCAAAGGTTTCTGTTCAGTTGCTTAATACTGACCCCAATGTCAGCCCTCGTGAGAGAATTGTTAAATCAAGTGAAAAGAAAGGCCTTTATGCTGCTATGGATATTGCCGAAATTTGGCTTAGCAGAGCATTGGCTAACTAATTCAACAAAGTTGGAGGATGGATGGAAATCTATCCTCTTTTTGTTTTAATTAACAAATGTTAAGGAGAAATTATTATGTTTTACACAATGAATATTGCAGGACACGAAAGAAATTTACCTATGTGTCCGCTTAACGACGAGCTTATGATTGCCGGTTTTGTTATTTTCGGTGACCCTGAGCTTACAACAGCTTGCGCAAAGGAATTATTAGAAAAAGCCCCCACTTATGACTACATAATCACAGCAGAGGCAAAGGGTATTCCACTTGCACACGAAATGGCAAGACTTCAGAATAATGAAAAATACTTTGTTGCTCGCAAAAAGCCAAAGCTTTATATGACAGGTGTTTTTGATGCTATTGTTAACTCAATTACAACCGAGGGTGAACAGCACCTTTACCTTGACACAGCCGAGGCTGAACAGATGAAGGGTAAAAAGATTCTCATTGTTGACGACGTTATCTCTCTCGGTGAATCTCTTAAAGCGGTGCAGACACTTGTAAATCAGGCAGAGGGTGAAATTGTCGGTAATATGACAATTCTTGCAGAGGGCGATGCTGCAAAGCGTGATGATATTATTTATCTTGAATATCTCCCCCTCTTTGACG
>JAZNTF010000045.1:0-9568 GCA_045591625.1 Candidatus Fimenecus sp. | reverse complement strand
TATATATTTCACCGGGGCGGTTCATTTCTGTAATGACTTCTCCTGTGTCCGGATCGATGATTTCCATAAGTGTAAGGTCACTCATTACATGATGCTCATTATATCCGCAATCGGTAGCATAATAACCAATAGGGCCGCCGTCATTTGAAGCAAAGAATACCGAACGAAAATCAAGCTCGCGTCCAAATGTTTTGCAAACTCTTGCTCTCTGGTCGGGATAAAATGTTTCTCCCGCAAAATAAATTGTGTCAACAGCAAAACCCGTAAGCTTATGTTCATCTATATATGCTGCAATCTGTGTAATAATAGACGGAAGACCTGCTATACAATTTATCTGATGGTTAAGTATGGTTTCTGCCATTTCACTGATTGCACCATTGCCCGAAATGTTATACATAATTGTCTTTGCAGGTGAAAAATAAAGCATACTGTATGTATACAAAAAGCTTGCATACATACCACCTGCATAAAAGAGGTTGGCAACCTTAGCACCGTTAGTAAGTCCTCCTTTTGGAAGAAGTGCACCGCAGGCTTCGCACATACCCTGCCATTCCTCCGCTGTATACAGAGAATATTTGGGGTCCCCTGTAGTACCTCCGCTTTTGAACACCTGTCCATCGGTTTGTTTTGCAGTTGCTACCTTTCCGCCGTGCTTATCACAGTTATCCCAAAAATTCTTCTGATCAATTAAAGGAAGCTGTTCCAAAGATGCGTTTTCAGGAATATCCTTATAAAGTTCCTTGTAATAAGGCGAATTTTCTCTTGCAAACTTAATAATTTCCTGTGGTGTATAAGTTTTATAGCTCATAATTATTTCTCCTTTTTATCATATCCTGATATATTAACAATATCGTTTCTTAACTCTTCAAATTCTCCTACCAGTACAAGCTTGTCGTAATCCATCTTATCACCGAGTAACATCTGCATAATAATATAATCTCCGTTTTCAGCTCCGGGAATAATTCCCGAAAGTGAAAATTCGCATTTTTTTGCAACCTCATAGGCATAGGAGCAGCTCTTTGAATTAAGACAAAGAACAAGTTCAATCATTTCGCTCTTTTGCTTTATGGCGTCCATAATAGCTTGTCTGAATTCCTTTTCAATGTCATTTCCTGCACTGCGAACAATGATTTTTGACATTTTAAGGGCTGTACTTGTTTCAGCAGACATTTCTGTAAAATCGTCTTTCTCATCACTTTGGCATAAATCATATTTCATACCAAGCCTTTCGTATATTTTCTGAACAAAGCCTTTGATTTCTTCGGGTACATAAATCGTACTTAAGCTATCCTTATCAAGCACTTTCACACTTACGCTAAGTCCAAGTCTTTCTCCGCCTTTATTATATTCGCTTTCTATTTCGGGATTTATATACGACATAAGAAGGGAGGTAGCCGTATAGCCGGCTCTTAAAAATGCTTTTTGTGACATTGGATGATATGTAACCGGTTGTCCCATAAGTGCACGAAATCCTTGCTGTTTTCCTACCTCATCACAATAATCCATAAATTTAGCAAACAAACCAAGTCCTCTAAATTCCTTTTTGATAACTACAGTAGAAACTTCAGGCATATTTTTATACAAATCAGAAAAAGCAAGTAAGAAGTGTCCGGCTGTCTGCCCGTGGTCATTCACGGCTAAAAATGACATTATTTCCTTGCTTTTAATAAGTGTCATAAATGAATTTACGTAATAAAGACGCTCATAGGAATATGAATAACCATATTCAGCGTAAATACAACGAATGGCTTCGATTACATCTGCCTCAGTTACAACCGGGCGAATTGTTATGTTTGTATCCAGCACAGCGGTTTCTTCATAAGGTTCAGGCTCAACAAAATTCAGAGGATTAAGTATCTTTTTACGAACAAACACTCTTTGCCCGTTATTCCCAAGCTTTTCCATACCAATTTCATCAACATAAATGCTAATCATATAATTACGCAGATCTTTTTTGTTTTCTGAAATTGTGCTTTTATCAAAAGAGAAATCCTGCCATCCCGGTATGCCTTTATCTCTTACTGAGATTTCAAAGAAATCATCCACAATATAAAGCTCAACAAATATCTCTCCTTCAGAGCCGGGATAAGAATTTTCAATTCTTTGTTTTAATACTTCAAGTGCAACAAACCTGATTTGCTGGTACCTGCTTGCATCAATAGCTGTGTGTCGTTGTACCAATGAATCTATAAAACTCATTACAGGAAAAATAAAGCCTTTATCATTGGTTATCTCAAGTGATGCAAGTTTTCTTTTGTTCATAGTTTTCAGCTCCTTTTAATAGAAATTCTGTTAAGTCCGAGAACGGGTCCGTACTCTATATCTTCATCCGTGATTTTAGCAAAATCAGCTTTTAACTTATCATGACTCAAATTGTCGCTTATGATAATTTTTTTATCGTATGCGTTAAACTCAACCTCAATATATTTTCCTTTTTTATCTACGATAACATCCTCAAGCTTTGTCAAATACTCTAAAGCCGTAATAAGCATTTTCTCATTATAAATTGCAATTTTGTCAGCAATAGTCTTAATCTCATTGCAAAAACTCTCATACTCATTTGTGTTGCACTTATAAACTAACGACTTACAGCTTTCTTCAACCCTTTTGTCAAGGAAGAATATATCGGCACTTACATTATTTTTAGAGAGTTTTTCCCGTTTTATTATGTTGATGACTATAAATACTATAAATGTAAGAATTTCTGCTACGGTATATGCTGCCCATATTCCGCCTAATCCGAAAAGCTCACCTAAAACAAAGACACATATCAAAAGTAAAACACAACATCTGAGACTTACCAGAACACTTGTTATCTGTCCAAATTCAATAGACTGAAGATAATTTCCGATTATTACATTTAGTGTCATAATAAACATACTTGTGGTGTAAATTCTTACTGCCAGAGCAGACTGCTGAATCAATCCGCTTTCACTTATACCGAACATATGTGGTACGATAGCAGGGAAGGCTTCAAGTATAGCCATTACACTTCCGCATATAATAACTGCTGAAAGCACAGAAAGTTTTACGCTGTCCTTTATTTTTTTATTGCTTTTTTCTCCAAAGTAAAGGCTAATCATCGGTTGTGTGGTCTGACTTAAACCTTCAAATACCGCAAGAGACACTGTACATAGATTAAACACGACCGTATAAATTACAATGCCTTCAGGTCCGCTGATCTGAACTACATAATGATTCATCACAATTATTGTCACGAACTGATACACGAATGAAAGTGCCGAACCAAAACCATTTTTTATAATACGGCAAACCGAAGAGTCAAAAGCAAAGCGGAATTTAAGTGTGTTCTTTTTTGACAGGAAGTGACTTCCTACAATTATCAATCCCACACCTTGACCTATTACCGTAGAGATAGCTGCGCCGGCAACGCCCATACTCATAAATCCCACAAATACAAGATTTAATATAATATCTATCCCCATACCTGAAATCATTCCTACCATCGAAAGTGTAGGTCTGCCATCATTTCTTACAAAAAATGCACCTGCAATGTTTAAAATAAAAATGGGAGCACCTAATAAAATAATCTGCACATATGTTTTTACCTTATCAAAAACCAGTTCATTTCCTGCACCGAGCAGAAATGTTATCTGCCTTGAGAAAAATACACCTGCGAAAAACAGAATCATAGATAAGAAAACAAGACATATTGCTGAAACACTAAAAGCCTTATTTGCGCCCGCTTTATCGCCTTTCCCTGTATCAACACTTACAGCTATGCACCCTCCGATAGCAAACAAAGCGGCTATCATATTGATTATCATATAAATCGGCGTTGCATAAGTTACAACCGAAAGGGACAACTCATCAAGATACTGACCTATTATGACAGCATCTGCCATTGAGCCGATTGCTGTTGTAAGATTCATAAGAATTGTCGGCAGGAGAATAGACAGAAAAGTTTTAATTACAAGAGGACTTCGTTTAACGCTAAATGAATTTACCATTTTTATCCTCCCTAATTCTGAATTCTGTGGTCTATTACACTTCTTATCTTGCCGCCTCCGGAGCTTAGTTCAAAGCTGTCCTTATCTTGTTTTACAATGTTTACAATGCCTGTTTTATCTGTTAAGCACTCATTGATTTCAGGATAATTATTTTTAAGAATTTCAAGGGCATTAGATTCGGAATCAGCAAAATCAGGTTCAACGCAAATTGTCATTACACTTAATTTGTCATAGGATAAAATAACCTGCAACCATCCGTTATAATTCATTTTTTCCGCAAATACGGATTTGATGGTTTGATAATTTACATAATTAGTTGCAAATTTAAAAACATCACCAAATCTTCCAAGAAGTTCAAATCTTGGTGAAAGTCTTCCGCATTTACACGGTTCTTTTACAAACCTTCCAAGGTCACCTATTTCGTATCGCTTGATTGGTGTATTTTCCTGATTGATAGGTGTCCAAACAAGTCTGCCAACCTCACCGGCTGCTACCGGCTCATCTTTATCAAGCTTTAATATTTCAAGGTATTTGCTTGGAGCAACGTGATGAATACTTCCCTCGCAATACTCACAGGCATACCCCATAGAGCCGATTTCGTTGCAACCATATGTAATGGACGCAATTCTTTTTACATTAAATGTCTTTTTAATATATTCTGCCTGTGCAGGATCAAAATGCTCTCCGCCATAGAGTATAAGGTCAATACCACCGTAATTCTTAAGCGTTTCTTCCTGCTCGGAAAACAGTCTCAAAAGGTAAGTAGGCATTCCCATCAGAACATTTACCTTGCTCTCTACAATTTCGTTTGCCACACGTTCCATATCCATAACTGCCGTCATAGGAAGCTGGATTATTTCAGCACTTTTCAGAGCTTCATATATACTTATAAAGCCCCCATATAATTCGCCTGAGTAGAACAAATTCATACAAATATCCTTTTTAGGATTAACACCTGCTGCTATTATAAAGCGACCGGTTTCTTTATATGTAACTTCAGCATCAGCATATGTGTGAAGTGCATATTTTGCTTTTCCGCTGCTGCCACCGCTTTTTAAAACAAGATAGCCCTCATTTTCAATTTCTCTCTCGGCAGGGAATTCATCTTTTTTAAGCACGGGAGTACCATCATCAAAAGGTTTATGCATCTTGTCGCTCATCTCAACAAGGGACATAGTTCCTGCAGGTAATCCGTGATTTATAAAACTAACCCTTTTAAGATAGCGTGTCATAGCATAAACACCATCGTGAGGCTCTCCTGTATAGCCGCCCATCATAAGTCCAGGTTCTGTTATACGATTAACACCGCCGGCAAGCAAAAGGTTTGTAAGCGGAACAATTTCATCTGTACCGCACGCAAGACCAACACTCTGAAGATATGAACGGAACGGTCTGAGCACACCGACAAGCTCACATCTTTTAATTCCTTTAACAATAACCGTGCGATAAAGCGGCGATGCACAAAGTTCATTATCAAACTTTACAAAAATACGGCAACCGTTTCCGTTTAAGAGTTTTGCATCTCCCATAATTTCTTCAAGATAGCACATTTTAGTTTGTGCCGTTAGTTCAGCCTTTTCAGGTTCTGACATAGGATGGAGAGGATATGTATCCGATACTTTTTGAAGTTCGTTATAAAATTCTTCTGCAAAACGCAGAAGCTTTTCCTTTGAATCTGTTTCATAGTACACAATCTGAGGTGCACTGCATGCTTGTTGGTCGTTTACACATACATCATGAGCAAGTGCCTCAAGCTTTTCTCTTGTACATCCTTTTTCCGTAAAGTAACTAAAGCTTATTCTGTTACCCCATTCAACAATATTAACGCCTTTGGGTGCAAGCTCTCTGACTCCTGAAACAGCCCCATCAGAACCCCATACAGCAACTGTATTACACAAGCCAAAAAGCTCGGTTAAAAGTTCCTTATCCTTTGATGAGAGAGGGAACACATAAAAATACGGGCATAAGCTCTCATCTTCTGCACAAAGCTTTTCAATCATCTTCATTGCGACCTTGTGCGCTCCTGATGCCGTTTTAATAACATTTATATTTCCTGTTAAAAGTCCTTCCACAGAACTGAAAAACGGGAGCATTGCATCATTTGAGCTTGTAACATGCCCTAAAACACCAACGGGCATCCAGCCCTCGAACTGTTCTTCGCGGCTTGTCTGACGTGAAATTTCAAAAGGCAGTCCGCCAAGCTCTCTGTTTATCTTTTTATAAAGCTCTTTTTCAGATAAAACAGCAAGAGAATCTTTTTTTATCTGCATTGCTTCATCTTTTGAAAAGCCGAGTTCCATAAGTTCCGAAACCAAAAACTCTTTATCTTCTGCCACGAAATGACCGAGCTTATCAAGGCTCGAAATAACTTTTCTAATATCTAAAATATCGTTTGAAAGGTCTATTATTATCTGTTCATTTATTCCATCCAAACAATTTTCTTTTTCAATGTTAACTTTTTTACCTCTTATAATAAATTCCATAACCATCTTCACCTCTATCTTTTCAAAAGTTCGCTTGCTTTTATTGCACAGCTTTTTGTTGCACTTGTTCCGGCTCTTCCAAGAATCTCCATATACGGTGTTTTTATACCGCATCCGCATTCCTCTGCATCATGAAGCACCGCCATATCGCCCATAAGAACCGATACCGCAGGTACACTCATAAGGTGAGGAGTAATGAAGTTGGCAAAACCGGGAGTGCCATTAGGCAATGGCTTGAGATTTTCAACATCACGGATAATCATTCTGCTATATACAGGGATGTGGAAATGATGGTTTTTACACTCAAAGTAAGGAACAGAATGTTCTGTTGAGCCATATCCATCACGGCAATTCTGCTGAGGGATTCCAAGCATTTCTTCCACAAGTGCATAAAGCTCTCTTTTCTGAATTTGCTTGTCGGCGTATCCTTTCCAACCTCCGCCAAGCAATGTCATTGACTTTGTATTAAGTTTTAAAGGTCTGTGTCCTGTGTCTTTCATTTGTTTTACTGTAAAATACAGAAATGACGGAAAACCAAAAATTCTGACAGGCTTACCTTGTCTTTCATATTCTTCTAAAGCTGCTATTGTTCCGTATACATCAAAATCGTGTCCCTGACCATTATAGCGAAGGGCAAAGAAAGTATCATTTACGGGAGCATAGCTCAAAAGTCCAAGGTCTGTTTTTGCAGTACCTAAATCCTTGCTGACCTCTGCAGGTTCATATGTAAAGAGAAGATAATTTGTAAGTTCGTCAGAAAGAAATCCATAATAGCGAAATTCGTTCTCTATCATAGAATTTCCGAAATCGAAGCTGTCCTTATCAAAAAACATCTGGCTTTTCTGTCCGCCTGTGCCTGAGCTTGTTGCATGTTCTGTAATTGTTTCAAAGGGAACAGAAAGAACCTCATATTGTTTAAAGAAGTTTGCATGTATAGGTGGGATTTTTTCTAAATCCTTTTCTGTTTTCAAATCCTCAACCTTAAAGCCTGCATCGTCACACAAATTTCTGAAAAATTCACAATTTTCAATATGATGTGTTAAACATTCTCTCATAGCATCCAAAAAAAGTTCCGATGAATTTTTCTGGTCGTAAACATCTTCAATTTTTAAAAGTCCATGTCTTGCAGTCATAAATATCACCTCGTTATTTTTATACTTTTTAAATGATTATCTAATTTTATTTTTAATGCGATTCCAGAGCAAAATCGTACCATAACAAAGAACCCCGACTACAACAGACATTGCTGTGCAGAATCCGGCTGATAAGGGCAGATATGCCACAGTTGCCGTAATACAGCAAAAGTAGAACGGATGTATTGCATAATACGGTGTATTATTCCGACAAAATTGCATTATAAACTTGTGCACGGTTTTGTTTCCTGCTATCATATTCCGAAGTGCATACAATAGACCGGCAAGCAGGAGTACGCTTGATGCATTTGCAAATGCACGCAAAACACCCGGATACACGTAGCCCATATCCGAATAGGTGTATAATGCCGAAAGCTCGGTATGTGTTGTAATTGCGTACACAAAATAGCCAATCACAATCAAGGAAAGAGGAATAGCCAAAATGCCGTATAGTTTGCCTTTGTTTTTCGTGCGGCACAACAGCTTGCCGAAGCTCACACCAATCAGGGCATGCGGCAGTAAGGAAATAAAGGTTAAGGAAACCGCATCTCTGCCGCCTACAAATGTCATAAGTATATAGTCAATTATTTTATTTCCCGTTGTTTTGTCATTCATATAAAGAAACGGACTGATAACAAAAAGCAATACTCCCAATCCTGCATACCCAAACATCGGCAATCTTAATTTTCGCAGTAGTGCTATTACAAGGTAGCACATCCCTGCAATAAAGAATACATTTATGTATGTTAGCATAACAGGAACGCGCATCATGGTTTCTTCCCATGCAGGTGTGAGTCCTGCTGCCATGCGGAAAAACTGACTTAAAACCATAGGCAATGCAAGCGAAAGTGCATTCCATAAAAATTCCATTATAATAAGCTTTACACCATACAGAGCAAGTGCTTTATCACTTTTTCCGGAAAATGCAGTGCCAACGCCCAATACAAACATAAAAATTGCTGCGCCGGTCATCGTTGCAATGATATAAATGATTTCATACGGTGCCACAATCGTATTGGGACCACCCAGCATCTGAAACGCATGGATAAATAAAATCATAGGGACAAACAAGCCTTTCATATAATCAAGCTCCACTTGTCTGCCTGTATTTATATCTGTTTTTGCAAACATCTCACAACCCCCTTGTCGTCTTTATGAATGCTTCCTGATTTTATCAGTCAGTTGTTGCATATACAGTTACATCTACATCATATATTTCACAAATTGTATAGAAAACATAATCATTTACACCATTTTTGTGATACTGTTCCATCTGATGATCGACAACCTTAACCATATCGTCATAGTCTTCTACAATAAGGTTTTCATAATCTTCCCACCATCTGCCGACTAAAATAACATATTCATCTTTTTCCTCTTTGGTCATATTGAGCCAGTCTTCAGTTTCCTGAGCTAAAACATATTCCATTTCTTCATACGAAAGGGGAACAACATCGCCTTTTCCGTCAGTATTAACACCTGCGGGTGCTTCGCCTTTGCCATCTTCCGCTAAGCCGAGACCTTCGCCTTTGCCGTCATCACCGGTTCCGCCGGGTTCTCCGCCTTTACCTTCGCCCTGATGATTTTTAATATACTCAGGTGAGAAAAGATATACATCCTCTGTCTCTGGAATCCATTCTACAACATATCCTACTGCTTCAGATATAAAACGAAGGGGAACGAAGGTTCTGTTGTTGATAATTGTTGCCGGAGAATCAAGTATAGCCTCAACACCTACGCTGTTTCCAAGCTCTTCATCATATTTGGTATAATAAGCTTTTGTGCTGTCAATCTGCATCGCAATAACGGGGACTGTGCTTCCTTTTTCACAAACATCAACCTGACGTGTATCGTTATGCCAGTAAACATCATAGCCAAGCATCTCGGTTATTGCACGAACCGGAACCATTGTTCTGTTATTAATAATCTGTGACGGGGTGTCTGATTTAACTTCATTAAGGTCAACAAAAATGTTTCCTTT
>JAZNTF010000044.1:0-2900 GCA_045591625.1 Candidatus Fimenecus sp. | reverse complement strand
ATGTGTATGGAGTTCTGGTGCGGTTGGTTTGACCACTGGGGTGAAAAACATCACACGAGGAAAGCTGATAATTTGATTCCCGAGCTCGAAGAATTCCTTAACCAAGGAGCTTCCTTTAATATGTATATGTTCCTTGGCGGAACTAACTTTGGTTTTACTGCAGGTGCAAATCACCAGAAAGGCTATGAACCTACTGTTACAAGCTATGATTATTGTGCTCCCTTAACTGAATGGGGGGATTATACCGATACATATCACAAAATAAGAAAACTTCTTTGCGAAAAACAGAATATTCCTATGGCTGAGTTGCCTGCACCGCCTGAAATGCAGAATATCGGTACGGTAAAGCTCACAGAGTCTGCAGATTTGTTTGATAATCTTGGCAATATTGCTCAGAAACACTATTCACCGCTTCCGAGAAGCATGGAATCATACGGTCAAAACTTCGGTCTGATTTATTACGTTACAAAGCTTAAAGGCAATTATGATGCAGGATTTCTTTCAATTGACGATGTTCACGATTATGCATACGTTTATTTTGAAAAGAAAAAAATCGCAACAATAAACAGGTGTAAAGAAAAATCTCTGTTCAATAGGATCAAACTAAAAAAACAGCTTTTCGTTAAGGGTACAAAGTCCGAAAGTGAAATAGGTATCCTTGTTGAGGGAATGGGCAGAGTAAATTACGGCAAAAAGCTTTATGATCGTAAGGGTATTTCAAATGTTCATTTTGCAAATCAGGTGTTGACCGATTTTGATGTTTACACAATACCCTTAGATAATCTCGAAAGTATTAAGTTCAAGAATATTAAAACGGAAAATAAAAACGGACCTGTGTTCCTCAAAGGTAAATTCAAAGCAGGTAATGGTGAGTGCTTTGTTAATATGAACGGCTTTACAAAGGGTTATGTTTTTGTCAACGGATTCAATCTCGGCAGATATTGGAATATAGGTCCGCAAAAAGCTTTGTATCTGCCCGGAGCAATTCTCAAGGATGAAAACGAGATTATAATTTTTGAAATTGAAAAATACAAAACACCTGAAGTTGTTATCGGAGCAAATCCAATGTTAGGGTAAAGAAAAAATGGTATTGAGGTAACCGTATGACCAACATAAAAGATATTAAAATTTTATCTTCTCTTGAAAAAATCTACGACAACGATAAAATGCCAACAGCCGAATATAAAGGTTTTTCTATGCTAAAAAATGAAAAGAAATCTTTTCAGCTTGCAATAGAAACTACAGAGGATTGTGAAATAAATTTAGTATATAAAAGCACGGTTAAAGACTTGCGCATATATACTGTCCGGAATATCAAATCCGATTTCCCTATGTGGAAAAAAGGCGCCGACGACTATTTCAGATTCAGCGAAAGCGGATATTATCCCGATTTGCTTTTGCCTTCTGACGGCAAAGTGAATGCCGAGAAGGGCATAACTGTTTTTTGGTTCGAGGTTGACGCTGCTCAGAACGACGCAGGTAAACACAGAATAGACTTCACCGTCGGCAGCAAGAAAGCAAGCATTGAAATTGAAATTATTGATGCAGAGCTTGATTTCAAAGATTTTGTTTACACTTGCTGGTTTCATACGGATTGCCTGATGTCTTATTATAAATTCGATGCTTTCTCTGATGAATACTGGAGAGTAACGGAAAACTTTCTGAAAACTGCAAAAGAGTACGGAATGAACTGTGTTCTGACTCCGATTTTTACGCCTCCTCTTGACACACAAAAAGGCAAGGAAAGACCCACGGTTCAGCTTATTGATATAACAGTAAAAGACGGTGTTTACTCTTTTAACTTTGACAAGCTTACACAGTGGATTGAAATGGCTCATCGCTGTGGTATTGAATATTTTGAACTTGCTCATTTTTACACACAATGGGGAGCAAAGCACGCTCCTAAAATTATGGCAACGGTCGACGGTAACTATAAAAGGATTTTTGGTTGGAAGACGCGTGCAAACTCACGCAGGTATAAAGACTTCCTTACGGCTCTTTCTGTTGAACTTAAAAAATATCTCGAAAAAAGAAACCTCAAAAGCAAGGTGCTCATCCACGTAAGTGATGAGCCTAATGCTGCTATGCTCCGTACTTATAAAAAAGCGTCTGAGCATATTCACAGCCTTTTTGAGGGCTATAAAATTGTAGATGCTCTTTCGGATTACTCTTTCTATAAAAAGAAAATAGTTTCAAATCCAATACCCGCAAGTGACCACATAGATAAGTTTATCGGAAATGTTGATAATCTCTGGGTGTATTATTGCAGTGCCCAAACGAATCACAATGTAGCCAACAGATTTTCCTGTAACGAAACAATAAGAACAAGAGTCATCGGTTATCAGATGTTCAAATTTGGCATAAGAGGTTTTTTGCAGTGGGGGTATAATTTCTATTTTACAAGGCTTTCAAAAGCTCCTGTAAACCCTTACGAGGTTACAGATGCAGGTAAAGCGTTTCCGTCAGGTGACAGTTTTGTAGTGTATCCGGCAGAAAACGGCACAGCTTATCATTCGCTCAGGCTTAAAGTTTTCTATGATGCTCTGCAGGACATGGCTGCACTCAATACGCTGGAAAAACTTACAGATAAAAGATATTGTCTTTCTGTTATCGAAGAAGAAGGAAAGCATAATATAACATTCAGAGAATATCCTCATAATGACGGATGGCTGCTTACAACAAGAGAAAATATAAACGCTGCTATCAAAGAAAACATTTGTAAATAAACAAGAAAAAGCAACCACCGGCTCAACTGTGTATGAGCCGGTGGCTGTGTAATTTTTGCTTGCAGTTAAAATAACAAGCGAATAATACTACTGCAAATCGATTTTATATGTATTTTTGTCCAAATCAATAACGACAGATGTGCCGTCTGAATAAGTAGCTTTTTGTTTACGGTA
>JAZNTF010000043.1:0-2552 GCA_045591625.1 Candidatus Fimenecus sp. | reverse complement strand
TGTTTCTTTTCTTCAATGATAATCACAAATGATGTAGCCCTAATAACCTTTGTGCCATTTACGATAACTGCCTTGAAATTATCAGGTAAAACGGATAAACTTATATGGATTGTAACTGTTGAAACAATTGCTGCAAATCTTGGCAGTATGCTGACACCTATCGGAAATCCGCAAAATTTATATTTATTCTCAAAATTCAATATGACCATGGGTGATTTTGTTTCAACAATACTCCCCTATGCTTTACTTTCACTTATTCTTATCTTAATATCCTGTTTATTTACAGGAAAAGAAAAACTTGAATCACAAAGAAATGAAACAAAGAATGATTTTTCAAAAATACATATTGGAATTTATATTGTCTTATTTATACTTTCTTTACTAACTGTTTTTCGTGTAATTCCGTATATGGTTACTGTTATTATAACAGTTATTGCCGTTCTGATTTTCGACAGAAAAATTATTTCTAAAGTTGATTACAGTTTATTATTCACTTTTATTTTCCTTTTCATTTTTATTGGAAATCTTGGTGAAATCAAACCAATAAGTGACTTTTTAAAGAGCATTGTTAATGGAACCGAAGTTTTGGTAGGAGTAATTTCAAGTCAGGTATTTTCAAATGTTCCTGCAGCGATTCTGCTGTCAAAGTTCACTGAAAATGCAAAAGATTTACTTATTGGTGTTAATATTGGTGGACTTGGCACATTAATTGCATCAATGGCAAGTCTGATTTCTTTTAAATTTGTAGCAAAAGAAAAAATCGGAACAGTAAAATATATATTAATATTTTCGATTACAAATATTGTATTTTTAGTGTTAAATTTAGTATTATGGTTGATAATTAAATAAACATAGAAAAATGGGTACTCGATTGAGCACCCATTATTTTTTTACTTATTCTGTCCGTAGTAAGCATTTGCACCGTGCTTACGGAGATAATGTTTATCAAGAAGCTCCTGTTGCATTGGCTGAATCCCGGGATTCATCATAATATTATGCCAAGCCATAAATGCAAGTTCTTCCAATACTACTGCATTATGAACAGCATTATGTGGGTCAGTACCCCAAGTGAATGGTCCGTGACTGTGAACAAGAACTGCAGGAATGTCGTTTGGTTCTTTGTCATTAAATGTTTCAATAATTACATTTCCTGTTTCAAGCTCATATCTGCCACCTATTTCCCCAGGTGTCATTTTGCGTGTACATGGGATTTCACCATAGAAATAGTCACCGTGAGTAGTACCGAGTGCAGGAATTCCCATACCGGCCTGAGCAAATGTTGTTGCCCAACGAGAATGAGTATGAACAACACCTTTAATATCAGGGAAAGCATTATAAAGTGCCACATGGGTATCTGTATCAGATGATGGGTTAAGGTCACCCTCAACTTTTTTACCTGTTTTAAGGTCAACTACAACCATATCTTCAGGCTTCATTGTGTCATACTCAACACCTGATGGCTTGATTACCATTAAACCTTTCTCACGGTCAACACCTGAAACATTACCCCAAGTAAATGTTATAAGTCCGTATTTAGGTAAAAGCATATTTGCCTCAAATACTTCTTTTTTTAACTGTTCAAGCATAATTTCACCTTATTTCAATTTCCAAGCAAGGTCAGCTAAGAATAAATCCTTTTCAAGACCTGCAACTGTTGTATCCTTATTAATGTGAACAAATTCGATATCCATCATATTTGCCCAATCCTTCATCTGCTCTGCAGTAACATCATAGCTGAGAACTGTATGATGAGCACCACCTGCTGTAATCCAGCATTCAATACCTGTTTCAAGATCAGGCATTGCTCTCCACATTACACGAGCAACAGGAAGATTCGGCATTTCCATAATTGGCTTAACACATTCGATATCCTGACAGATAAGACGAAGTCTTCCACCCATATCTACAAGTGAAACAACGATAGCACTACCTGCTTTACCTTCAAAAACAAGACGAGCAGGGTCTTTTTCGTTCATACCGATTCCAAGGTGATGTGTTTCAATTCGTGGCTTGTCTGCTGCCATTGAAGGACAAACCTCAAGCATATGAGCACCAAGGCTATATTCTTCACCTTCAACAAGATGGTATGTATAGTCCTCCATAAAGCCTGTACCGCCGTTTTTACCCTCTGCCATTGCTTTCATAATTGCAGTCATAGCAGCAACCTTCCAGTCACCTTCACCGCCATAGCCATAGCCCTGAGCCATTAAGTGCTGACTTGCAAGACCCGGAAGCTGTTCCATACCGTAAAGGTCTTGGAATGTATTTGAGAATGCCATACAGCCTTCTGCATCAAGCATTTTCTTCATTGCAATTTCTTCACGAGCCTGATAACGGATTGCTTCAACATTGTCTGTATTGAAATCATATTCAGCTTTATAAACGTCCATAAGAGCATCAATTTCAGCATCAGTAACATCGTTCATAACCTTTACAAGGTCACCAACAGCCCAAGTATTAACCTGCCAACCGAGTTTTGCCTGTACTACAACCTTATCAGCTTCAGTAACAGCAACTTCACGCATATTGTCACCGAAACGCATTACTTTAAG
>JAZNTF010000042.1:0-6813 GCA_045591625.1 Candidatus Fimenecus sp. | reverse complement strand
CCGCACCCTCGACGGCCCGAACCAAATATACAGATAAACCAACAACGGGACGCCGAGTCGTCGTCCCCTACAAATTCCTTTGGTTATATTTTACAATCGCAACGCAGTTCCACAATTCTGCATTCTGAATTCTGAATTCTGAATTCTGAATTCATCCCGTTAAACTCCGATTTAGTTTTCGGTCCAAATGTGCTGTTTTGTTCAAAAGTACATCAGAATTTGTGGCGTAAAACACAAAAGAACTATAAATTGACCTTTAGAAATTACATACCACAATATATAGTATAAACAACGGGATAATCAACAATAAGGAGCAAATATGTTTAATAAAAAGATGACTTTTTTAATAAGGACAAATTTAATAAACACTATGTTGAAAAAAATAAGCTGTAATAAGAGCTTTCGACAAGTTTTTAATTTCAGATTTGGATATTTGCACAAAAGCAAAAAAAATTTTTATAAAAAAATACAAAAAAGTTAAGAAATTGTGAAATAGGTATTGAAATTTTAAGTGTTTGTTTGTATAATTGTTATAACCATAGGAATGGTGTAATGGGTGAAGTGCCTAATTTTTTAGAAAGTGACACTTCGTTAGCCTATTAGTGATGCACATCCTAAGGTAATACTCGGGTGTGTATCATCAGTCTTCCGCCGTGGCTTTTCAATTGATTAGCGGAAGCGGTGTGAAGGCAGTCCGGGTAAATTGAGCACATTTGTCGAGCTCTGCACGTATAACCATAAGGATTATACGGCTGGGTCAGAGAGTGAGTATTTGATGCTCTCGTATCGCCTCTCCCGTGGCGATGTAAAAAAATTATGGGGAACTATTTCA
The DNA here is from genome assembly GCA_045591625.1 of Candidatus Fimenecus sp. Taxonomy (GTDB): domain Bacteria; phylum Bacillota; class Clostridia; order Oscillospirales; family Acutalibacteraceae; genus Fimenecus. Next base: position 5,981 of record JAZNTF010000042.1, on the reverse strand, counting down.
CATTGCATATATAATGGTATGCAAAAAATAATAGGAGGAAAAATTTATGAACAAAATGAAAAAATTGTTGAGCGTTGTACTTGCAGTTGTTCTTGCTCTTTCAGCTTTTTCTGTAATGGGTTCAGCAGCTGTTACTAAGTATCAGACTGTTGATGACCTTAAAGCTCTTGATGCTTACTCACCTTACGGTCAAGTAACAAGACTTTCAACTGAAGAACGTGCTTCAATTGTACAGGACTTCCTTGACACAGTACTTCCTGGTCTTGGAATCAACATGGGTGAAGTTTTCAACGTATTGGGTCTTTCAATTACTATTGACCTTTCATCTGTTGACAGACTTTGCTACTCACTTGACACAGTTAAAGATACTTTAAGCAACGGTTTGGCTAGTATCGCAATGGGTATCGTTAACCTTGGTGTTCTTGAACAGCTTAATATGGATTCTTGGAACACAGGTATCGACCGTGCAGGTGACTCTCAGCTTACTCTCTTTGCTGAACTTTTTGAACTTCTTTCAAACAACACAGGTCTTGTAAACTCAATTCTTACAGACGGTCTTGACCTTGGTCTTGTTGGCGGTTTGATTGGTGGCGGTCTTGACCTTTCATCTATCAACGAAATGGTTACAGACCTTCCAAGCCTTGTTAAGGGTCTTGTATTCCCACTTATCGAAAGATGGGATGACAGTCTTGCACTTATCAAGACATATGATACAAGAGTTAAGGGCGACGGTAATGTTGAAAACACATTAGCAGAAAGAGTTCAGAAGCTCTTCAGTGACAATATGTCAATCACTACAGTTAAGTATGATGCTAACGGCAACATGACATCTGAACACACTGTATGGAAAAATACAGCTACAGGTTCAGCAGCTCCTACAGCATCAAACAATAGCTTAAGATATTACTATCAGATTAACGGCACAACAATGCAGTCTTATCACATTGTTGATGCTGAAGAAGCTGAAGCTCTTGCAAAAGACAATGATGATTCAAACAACGTAGCTGCTTACAACTACATTAAAGAAAACCAGATATACAGATTAGAACAGGAAGTTCCTGGCAGCGCAACTTATGTTTGGAAAGCATACGAAGTTGATAAGGACGGTAATGTTGTAAAAGATGCTGAAGGAAATGACAAATACCTTGGCACTCTTAAATACTACAACGATGATTCTCAGTTCCTTAAGGGCTTCGATGCATCACAGATTAAACTTAACGACGCTAATGTAAGCGCAGGCGACCTTCTTTACACATTTATTCCTACAGTATTCGACAAACTTGCAACAGTTGTTCTTAACGGTTCAGTTAAGAAGGCTCTTGCTGAGTTCTTCGGTGCTAAGTTCTCATATGTTGGTAAAGCAGGTCCTGACGGTGATGATGCAGTTCTTGCTCTTGGTAATGAAGCAATCTTTGCTGATGAACAGGGCGAATATGTATTTGAATGGTCAGATTACGCAATCGTTAACGGTGTTCACTACTACCGTTACCTTGATGACCTTTATGTAGCAGACCTTTCAGCTACAAACAACTACTTTGATGTAATTAACTGGAATTTTGAAATCACAGGCGACTTCATGAACGAATTCGTTCCTTCAAGTGATAATAACGTAACAGATAGACTTCTTCTCAACCTTAACAACTTCCTTATTAAGGTTGCTGACACAGTTCTTGTTGATAGCGTTATGACAGAAGATTCACTCTCTGGCGACACAGCTCAGTGGACAAAGCCTGACTTTGTTACTGGCAGCAACTCAAACCTTATTCCAAACATTAAGGCTCTTGCTCAGACATTCGTTAAGCTTGCTCCACAGCACATCTTTGGTTCTGACTATGAAACAAACCCAAGATGCTATTACGACCTTCTTGTAGCAGAAGAAAATGACACAGTTCTTACAGGTATCGCAGCACAGCTTGTTGACATCCTTATGCCATCAATGACTCTTCCTGCAGCAGATGATATTCTTGCTTCAGGTGCTAAAGTTGGCGCTATCCTTGCAGCAGCTGTTCGTGAATTCGCAGCATATCTTGCTCCTGAATACAACTTCGATGCTCTTATTTACACAGACTTTGGTGAAAACGACGGTGGTAAGAACTTCGTAACAGGTGTTGATAGCGAATACTGGTTCGACGTTATCCTTACAATGGGTATCAACGTTGGTTTCGAATACCTTCGTGCCTTCGCTGATATGGGTGAAGGTACAACAGAATGGAATTCATTCGTTGCTTACTCAGGCTACGGTGTTGACGGTAAAACATATGCAGCAGGTACAACTCGTGAAGCTCTTAATGCTGAATGGGAAGGCATGCTCGACTATGTTGTTGACTGGGCACTTGATAAGGATTATGAATGGACATGGAAGATGGAAAACCTTGTAGAAGTTGACGGTCTTACAATTGACATGACAACAGCTCAGGACCCATTCGTAAAAATTCAGAAAATCCTTGAAGCTATTCTTCCTGTAGATGAAATTCTTACAGTAGAACCAGCAGAAGGCGAAACAAAGTTTGAACATTGGCTTCGTCAGGACCTTATCCTTGGTATCGTTGACCTTGAATGGGACCACCTTATCAACACAATCCAGTTTAATGGTCCTAACAAATACTTCAGAAATGGCGATATTCTTCAGCAGCTTGCAAACCTTGTTAAGGGTATCGTAAATAGTCTCCTTGATAAGGTTGGCGGCGGCGACTACAAGCTTATTCCTGATGCAGTTACAGACTTTGATTCACTTGCATCTCAGGCAAATATCAGAACACTTGCAGTTGGTCTTGTTGGTAAGCTCTATACAGCATATAATAACAAACTTCTTGATACAGTTCTTCCAATCCTTAACTTCTTCCTTGGTTGGAAGACAGACCCACAGGAAATTGCTGACCCAGAAATCTGGACATCATTCCGTGACGGTAATGACTACGCATTCCAGTACAATGTAGCTACTGGTGGCGCAATTGACTCAGCAAGCACAATGATCAAGATTCTTAATAACTCAGCTGGTATGCTTGAAACTCACAGAAATTCTGATGTTACAGACCACGCTTATGACATTCAGATTAAGTCAGTTACATCAGATGCTACTGTAAATAAGCTTACATTCACATATGGTGACGGTAACGGTCTTGTTTCTCCATACGAAACACTTGACATTAAGATTGGTGGTACATACAACGGTGAAGAAGCTGCTACTATCACAATTGCTTACGACTATGTAGGTAAAGATGGTCAGGCTATTGGTGGTACTCAGTACACATCATACACAGTTCTCTTCTCTAATCAGTATGAAGATGCTAATATCAGCGGTCGTTGGGAAAATGACGATGATGACGACTATGCAGGTACAGATGACTTCGGCAGATACCAGTTCACAAAGGATATTTACAACACAGTTGTAAACTATCAGGCTCGTATCTTCTATGTTGGTTCTACATTCTCTAACCCAAGTAGAAACCTTGGTACAATCGCTACTCCTGACTATTCAGGCGGTGACTGTGACGGAAACGGCAGAACATACTACTATATGACTGAGCCTGCATCAACATACTTTGATTTCAGAGCTGGTGACGCAGACGCAGGTTGGAAAACAACTCTTTCTAAGGACGGCGGTGACTCATACGGTTACCTCTATAAGGCAAAAGCAGGTGTAACAGCTGATACAGAATTCCCATATGGTGACTACTACATGGGTCGTATCGCAGTTGGTTATGGTTCAGATAATAAGACATATGAAATCGACTTTATCTACTATAACGACTACAACATCTATGATATTTATCTTGAAAATCAGTGGAATGGTTACAATGCTAACCAGGGCGTTGATGCAGCTATTTACAATGAATACAACGCAGCTTGGAGAGACATTGTTAAGTATGCTACATACCCAATGATGACTGAAGCTAACGGTCACGCATCAACTGACTACGTTGCAACAATTCAGCCACACATTCCAGCAGCTATCGAAAGATTTGAAGCAGCTAAGGAAGCTTATGAAACAGCTCTTGCAGACGCACAGGCATCAGCATCAGCAGAAGCAGATAAGCTCCCATCATACATCACAGCCCTCCAGGAAGAAATCGATAACGATTTCATGAATGGTAAGGAAATCAACTTCCAGGACTATGAATTCTATGAATACTTCAACTACAACGATGTTAAGACAGCAGCTGAAGAACTCTATCGCACATACCTTCGTCCTGAAATTATGGATACATATTATATCCTTAACTCAGGCATCCGCGAAGCAGAACTTAATAATGTTATTGCAAATGCTGCAAACACAACAATTGCAGAAGCTATTAAGGCATCAAGACTTCAGAATGACCAGGCAGCTATCGATGCATCTGTTGTAGCACATGATGAATGGGTAATGCCAGTTACAACAAGACTTCATGCTGATGACTTCACATCACGTCTTGGATACTACAAGACATTCCTTAACGCAGCTAACAGAGAAGATGCAGACCATATGTACTTCCTCGAAAAGGAAATCGCATTCGTTGAAGCTCAGGGTCTTATTGCTGAAGATTACGAAGCAGTAACATGGGGCAGATATGCAGACGCTCTTGCAGAAGCTAAGGCAGTTGCAGCAGGCACAGATGAATTCTCAGACTTCAACTCAAGAATCTACGACGTTAAGTACAACCTCATGGTTGCTTACAAGCAGCTTCTTGCTAAGGCTGACTCACTCATCGAAGCAGGCGGCACAGCTGACCTTCTTACAACAATTGATAAGGCAAACGAAATCCTTGCTATGGACTTTGATTCAATCGAACTTTCAGAAGTTGCACTTGAAAAGGGTCTCACAAAAGAAAAGGCACTCGGACACCTTATCGAAGGTCTTGGTTACTACTATGAAGGTGAAGACGGTTACACATATAATCTCTATGCTGACTCAGCACTTGAATATGCTGACAACGACCGTCCAAACAAACAGGCTAACCAGGCTAAGGTTGACGCAGCTAATGCTAACCTCGAAGCATGCATCGCATACTTCGCAGTAGAAGAAGAACCTGCAGAACCAAACACACTCGTTCTTAACGAAAACGCTCCATTCGAAGCATATATCGACTATGATAACAATGTTGGTGGCGAATACACAGGTACTATCTACGGTTTCGATACACTCGGTTGGAACGATAACTTCGAAGCAGACGGTGCTATTGCTGACTTCGTTACAACAGCATACGGCGATGATTACCTCGAAGTAATCGTTCCTGAAGATGCTGGTGTTGAAACAACAGGTACTGTTGTTAACGTTCTTGACGAAGAAGGTAACGTAGTTGAATCATACATCTACATCTACTATGGTGATGTAGATATGGACGGTCTTATTGGTGCATCTGACGCTGGTATGGCTGAAAACTACGAAATCATGTATGAAGGTTTTGATAACCTCTATCAGTTCATGGCTGGTGACCTTGATGGTGACGCAATGCCAGGTGCATCTGACGCTGGTATCATGGAAAACTACGAAATCATGTACGAAGGTATGCCATTCCAGGCAGATGTAGGTGCAGGCGTTTACGGCTGTATCGTATATGAAATCTTCTAATTACAGAAAAATATTAAATAATCGCTTGGGGGCTTTATGCCCTCAGGTGGTTGAAATGTCTTAAAAAAAGGAGACAATTATTATGATTAAAAAGATTAGTGCTATTATTCTCGCACTTGTTCTTTGTCTTTCAGTAATGGTTGTGCCTGCTTCAGCTGCAGTGGAACTCGGTTCTGCTCAGATGGCTTTCTCTATTGAATGGGATAAAGAATCTTATTCAGCAGGTGACACAGCGGTTCTTAGCGTTTATATGGACGCAGCAGATGACTTGTCACTTTACACTGGTTCATTTGCTATTGGTTTGAACTCAGCTGTGATTTCACAGGACGACAACACACTTGATGACATTAGAGCAAATTCAACAATTTCAGATTGGTTTGGGGCATACTACAAAGATGGTACAACAAACCTTTCATGGCTTGCAACAACAATC